>NZ_JAVRBR020000072.1:0-22578 GCF_034531165.2 Dendronalium sp. ChiSLP03b
AACGCGAACTCCCGAATACCTGAATGAATGACGCTCATTCAGGTACTTATTTTTGAGGAGGGACATTTGAGGCAGCGTTTGAATTTTGATTTAATTCCAGTTCTGATTGCAGATAAGAAAGTGCAGTCTGAGCATCACCAATAGTTAAATCCGGTTGATAATCAAGTGCTAGATAATCGGGATGTACAGAGATTTCTTTAATGATGAATTTGGCGGCATCAACTAAAGTGTGCAGAGGTGGATAAGGTGGTGAATAAGGTTGCTGCGTCTGGTCTTGTAATTTTGTTTCAGCGCTAGAGCGAGGTGTTACAACACTTGCAGGAATAGCATTTAATTCTTGTTTCAGTGATTCAACTTGGTGCAGATGGTTGCTGATTTGGGTTTGTATTTGTATCTTTAATTCCTGTGGTGTTAGTAATCTGATTTCGTCTTCTGCACGGTGTTCTTCATCTTCAGTATGCTTGTTAGCAAGTAAAATGTAACGCCATCCCGCACCGTATTCATCGGCTAGAAAAGTGTCTTTAGCGTAATACTTGAGTCCGATGATCGCGCCTCGTTCGGTACGTTGTCCAAAGACAAATCGAGGATACTGCCAACCCTTGGGAATTGATATTGTTGGTTCCATTTCTTTAATTAGTGAATGGTTATTTGTTGAAGTTGAAAGTCTTAATTACGCTGCAATACTTTTGTCAGCTGCTTTAGTCATACTTGCAGCAAAGAGAAACTCGTCCAGTGCCATTACTGCATTTAACGGCTGGGTGTACCGAAGAGAGTCCACTGAGTTTGACCAATGCGTTAAATGCTGGAAAACCAAACCAATCATTGAGTCAGCTTTGTAGACGCGGTAGTTTTTAGGACAAACACCGTTGCAATAGACCAGCGTGTAACCGGGAATATCGATGACTTCTGCATTTGGATCTGTGGGTGACAGCAGTATTTTTTCGCTGCATTCGCCCCAGTCAGGATCTTGAAGGGAGGGCATAATTGTTGTGATGTGTGCCATGATTAAGCCATTTACCGTGTTGAAGTGGCGATCGCATTTTTCTTGGTGTGCAATCGCCTTTTCTACATTCGGGACTACGCAGCTACAGGTTGTCTTACTCCCAGTGATGCGATCACAGCATCAACACTGTCGGCTGTACAACTGCCCCCCAGTTGATTGCGTCGGCTGTACCATTGATTTGCTCTGTTGTATCCGATGAAGCCAATACACAGGCGATTCAGGTAGAGAGTTGTGCTAAAGGAAAGCCAATCTATTTGTCCGTGGGTTAACCCGAATTTTGTGCAAGCTGCTTCCAGTTCTGCGCTGAGGCGTTCGTTGCGTTCGCGTGGTGTTTCGGGGAGTGTTGCCTTGACTTCTTGGACTCTCGTGGCGAACCAGTTCCGGTCGAATGGTAGTCGTCCGCCGTCCACCAGCTGTACCCATACTGTGATTCCGGCTTCTATCCAGATTGTACGTATGGATTCGAGTTCGACTTCAATAATCTCGCTAATGATGCGACGGTCACGAGATGTTAGTGGATCTGTAGTTTGAGTTGCAGATTTCGCTTGGGCTTCGAGATGACTATATAGTTCTCTCTGTGCTAATTCTTGCTCATCTATTGTCTTGTAGTTGAAATCTGAAGGCGCTTGCTGTATGTAAACTGGTTGCGTCATAATATAGATTCCTGTAAAAGGTCAAAGGGCGATCGCACAAGTTTCGTAGGCTGGGGCGGTCGTCTTTTGTTTTCATATATCTATAATAACAACTCAGAGTACAAAAATCAACTAGAAGTACAAATAGTTTTTGTGACTTCAACACGCAAGTCAGACATAATCTCAATCAGTTCTACACCAAGGGTTTTGGCAATTGCTGTAATAATTTTCGTGGAAACAGACGCAGCTTCGCCATTTTCTAGCTTCCTGATGTATTCTTGGGAGCATTCAACCTGTTGACTAAAAAGCGCATCTGCAATTTCACGTCTAGACTTCCTGCCACGCAATAATCTTAGGTTATTCCCACATTCTTTGTTCCAAGCAAGCATAACAACCCAGTCCAAGGGAACCATAATTACCTCCTTTATGTTTTTTACTTTTATATTTGCACTTTCAGTTGTCATGTGGCAAGATAATTTTGTACTGCGAGTTCAACCAACCAGCTCAGTTATACAAGAATTCATGGACGGCATGAGTATTCCAGCCGTCAAATTGGGATGTGAACTTATTTTAAGGAGGTAATTGCTCATAGTACAGGAGTTTTCATTTGCATTAACCAGCTTTTTGCGTTGTATGCAGTACATACAGGTAATGCCATGCTGACACTAGACCGTTCCGAAACAACATCAGCACCCAGCTACAGCATTCTCAACACCAGCATCAAAGAAACCTTCACCGCCATTGACCGATTTGAATGGCAAGCTTTAGAAGAAATCTTGCAAATGCGGGAAAAGCAGCTTTACCGTGAAGCTGGTTATAAAAGTTTTGAGCAATACTGTCAAGCCGAACTCGCCGCCTGGGGTGGATACCGCAGAATTAACCAACTTCTGGGCGCGAAGAAAGTTATTGATGCGGCTGATGAATTGGGTGAACACATCAAGAATGAACGTCAAGCCCGTTCACTGCTGCGATTGGTTAAGGAACCAGAGAAGCTGAAACAGGCTGTTGTGATCGCATTGGAAGAGAATCCCTCACCCAGCGAATCAGACTTTGCAGCTGCCGCTAACAAGGTGGTTCCTCATCTGCCACGCCAGAAAGTTCAAGAACCAATGGTTCCTCAGATTCAGGAACCAGTGGTTCCTCAACCTGCCACAGTCACGGTTACGTCACTAACTCATCACAGGCATGGAGAATCAGGAACCATTGAAGCAGACCCCCCGAACTACTGGCAGCAGATTGTCACTTTCCTTGATGGTAGTAGGGAACTGGTTAACAATGCTGATTTAGATGCTCCAAGTCTTCCATTTACCACACAGCGAACCTACCCCAAAGAATACACCGAAGCGATCGCCCAACTCAAACAGCAGCACCAGCAGGAATTAGAACGCCTGGAGCAAGAACTAAGGATTGGTTTGCAAACAGAAGCAACAGCCAAGGCAGAAGAACAAGTACAACAACAACTGGCCGCTTTGCAAACACTGTTTCAGCAACAAAAGGAAGAAAACATCCAGCTACAGCAACGATTGTATGAGTTGGAAGGATTGAGACAGTTAGAACTTGAGAACCAACGGTTACAAAAGCGTATTCAGGAACTAGAAAACACTGTACAAGAACGTCCTGCCCAAGAGTGGGGTAATACTCTTACAAAACAGGCAACCAAGGCTTTGAATAAGGAAGTCAAGCGTTCGCTGGACAAAACCATTGATCTGCGATCGCTTGCCCTTGAAGCACCAAAAGAAAACGCCACCGAATGTCTACGACTGATGGGTATAGCTTTGGGTAATCTGGCCAGTGCTATGAACAATACCAAAGCGTTAGAAGCTGCGGCGTTAATTCTAGGCAGTGAACCAACACCACAGGCGATCGCATATCGAGCCGAACAATTGCAGCTGTTACCCCAAGCAGTGAGTGATATTCGGTCTGTGTTATCCAAGCCTGGGTGTACTTGGCACGACTACTTGATGGTTGCCCAACAGTACGAAGTTATTAAATCAGACTATTGGGCAGAACTGACATCAGAAGAGACAGAGTTAATCGCTGCTCTAGAAAAAGCTGAATCCTCCAAGATTAAGGAACCATCGGTTCTTCACGAAACCCCTGCTGAGTCCGGTTCTTCTGATTGCGAGTTGCACTCTTGCAATTGCGCTCTTGTTATTGGGCTTGGTTCTGTTGTTGCCCATGCTGATATCTACAGTGCCTTGTATGTGCAGAAGGGTGAAGTCATCGAGGATTTGGGAGAAGAAGTGGTAGTGGCTTGGGAGCATTGGAAGGACAAACCCAAAAAGACTGACCGCTATTTCAAGAATGACTTGCGTTTATTGCAGGACGAGAACCAGTAAATAGAGAACTCGCACTTACATCTCTACAAGAACTGAACGCAGTACGGCTCAAGTGCTGCTGATATTTTCATGCGTCAAAAATTGGAGAAATATTTATGGATGCGATTACATTTCAAATTCAGGACGAGTTAGGATTTTGCACCCGCACCAGCGATGGTGTAAGCGGGATGACAGTTACGGCTCTGGCAAATTTTTGCGGTGTAGACCAACCTGCAGTTACTGCTTTATTAAATCGAATTAGAGATTCTAATTCCATCTCGAATGAACTCACAGAATATTTAAAGCCATTTGCCAGTAAGGAATTACGAAGTTTACCAATTGATAATTCTGGAACAATATTAGTTGGTTTTGATGCTTGCCGAGCGATTCTTGAATATTTTGCTTATATTGCTAGAAAATACAAAGGTAGAAATATCGCCAGAATGAGATTTGCACAAATCAAGTCTTTGCTGTCATGTAGTTTAAGTTTAAGTGAAGCATTTAACAAAACAATTGAAGATACCAAAAATTTAAAAATAAAGGCAGATTCTCATACCCGTAATTCTCAACAAAGCACTGAACGTAAAATCCAAATGCGGCTTGAGAAGGAATTGAAAGGTAAAGCAAATGTAGTAGTACCTGTTGGTTATATAGATGTATTAACTTCTACAGAAATTATAGAAATAAAGCAAGCATCTGATTGGAAATACGCTGTAGGTCAAGTAATGTGCTACGCCTTATACTACCCGTCACATCAAAAGCGATTGCATTTATTTGGCGATACTCACGAAAAATTCCAACAGTTAGTACAAGAGTGCTGCTTGAAATTAAATATTCGTGTGACTTGGGAAGAAGTGACCACACAGTAAACTTTACTTTCCAAAAAATGAGCAGCCCTGACAGATAGATCAAGAAGCCAGAATCGCTAATATTTTTCAAATTTATTAACTATTACTAGAGCAATTTTATGACACCAGAATTTACTCTTGAACTGGCTCAAAAGTTGCACAACAGCAACCAGATTATAGATTTTGATTGGGCTTGGTCAGTGCTGGGATATAGCACCAAGAGCAATGCTAAGAGGATGTTAACTGCATACTTTGAACGAAACTTAGATTATTTTGTACAACCCGAAGACGAATCGCTAGAAGCTTTACCGTATGAAGTTTTCATCACTTATGATGACAATTCAAAAGCAGGTAGACCAGTCGAAAAAATTTATTTAACAACCGAATGCTTCAAAGAAATGGGGATGCTCTCGAAGAGCGAACAAGGTAGACAGATCCGCAAATACTTTCTGCAATGCGAAACCATTGCCAAAGAATCAGTCAAGCTAATTCCGCAACTGCAACAACAAATTCAGGAACTACAACAAAATTTCGCCCAATTACAAGCCCAAGTTCAAAATCTGTTGCCTCCCTCGGCTGATTTTGTACCCCCTGGTTGGGATGCTGATGTCTGGCGATCGCTACCCCCGCAAGATAAACGCCACTTCCGGTTTTTATTCCGTCGTCGCGGTTTTCGTCCATCTACAAAAAATGAACCCCTGGCTTTACCTGCTGCCACAACCGAACAAATGAAGCAAAAGCAACGCGATGAAGTAGCGCAGCTGATAGGTGAAGTATCGCCCGAAGAGAAACAGCAATTTCAAGCCGCTAAACGCCAAAAACTTCGAGAATTTTGGTCGCAAGCTCCAGAAGAAGACCAAGAAAATATGCCGTTTTAGCCAGTCAGTTTTTACAAATTATAGAAGGTAGAATATGAGCAGCATTGCCTCGACTGATAAATTCTCTGTTCTGGTCATTCTGCGCCGAGAATATCTGGACATCACAGGTAACTTCTGCGCGGCCAAGCTGATTGAGTATTTTCGGCACTGGACAAAGTGGAAGATGAAGAATCACCGTACACCTTGGATTTACCAGCCCCTAAAGAAAATTTATCTTGACCTGATGGGTGAGCATAGCCTTCATGCGATCAGGAGTGCAATCGCTCTGCTTGATGAGATGGGTATTATCTCCAAGCAGAAGAATCCAGGCAACGGGCAGGATCGCACATGGCAGTATAAATTAAACTTCGATGTACTGAATAAGCTGCTAGAACATGGCAGGTTCAAAACTGAACATTCGATGTTCGCTGTAGAACAATACCACAGATCCCATCCAGAAGCTTCAAAACCACAACAACACTCTGCTGTTGAGCTTGAAAAAAGTGAGGAAGTGGAAACCGAAATTTCGGACTGTGACTCCGAACCAATTTGTCAAACCCCAGAACTAGAGTTACCCGAAATTACTCACTTTGTTGAAGAGATAGAACAAGATAACTCGACTACCGAGACAGAGCCTCATGAGGATAATTTTTCCGCCGCCCCGGTTGGATCAAATTTTTGTGACGAAGACTTTGGTGATGATGATTACGCTTTTGAGCGGAAAAAAAAATCAATACAGCCGAGTAATCAGGAAGTACAAGAGGTATTGCAACAGCTACGGGAAATTCCTTGTACTACGCAATTTCGGTTAAACGCAGAGATTCAGCGTACAGTCAGGCGATGTTGGGAGAATGTGCCGGGTGCGATCGCTTATTTGAAAGAAGCTATACGGACTTGGAAAGGGATCAAGTCACCGGAGGCTGTATTCGTCGCTGCTTGCAAGGAAGGCAGGAAACCGGAAGTACAACAGGCCAAGTCTGGTGTGGTTGCTTGGTTTGAGTGGGCAAGACGGCAAAGGATTGTGATTGCGATGTCTGGTGAGGTTGTCTACACGCCGGATGGTGAGGCGGTGGCAGTTGCGGAGATGATGCGACGGTATCCGGTGGGGGAGTGATAGCAAAAGAAAACTGGTGATCACACTTTATGCTTAGGGTATTCGCTGTTTGTATGGAGGTATTGTTTGCATTTTATGCTTGGTGGATTAATCAATTTACCAATTGTCTAATATCATATTTGCATCTTCACTAATTAGTTCTTCAGGGGATTGAGCTGCTGACTCTATAATCATCTTCGCTTCAGGAGTTCCGATTTCTGCTAATGCTAGGAGAGACTTTCTTGGCACATTGAGCCATTCATCATAAGACCATCGGTATGTCAATGCCTTGGATAATGCAGGAATTGCTCTTTCATCGCGCAATACATCCAAAAGTTCAACAACTGATTCATGAAGACCATTATTATTCTCATCATTGAGGATTTGACAAAGTATAGGTGTGTAATCCTTTGATAGGTTCCTCCATGCTGCCATCATGACCAACGAAGCCACAGGTTCATCAGGATTTGAAGCATATTTTTCCAACTCCTGAATCACTTCGCTAACTGAAGGAGGTGATGTCTCAAATTCCTTTCTCATTTCATCAGCAATTCTGTCAGTTTCTCTATAATTAGGAGAATCCTTGAATAATTTCAGATATTTTTCAACCGTCTTTCTTAGCATTTTACAGTCTAGTGATATTAGTGATATTTTGGTTAAAAGAAGTAACTCCATCAGGGCTGTTACCCAGAAAAATACTCTCAACACCTCCCCTTTTTAACTTTGTATTGAGGGATGTACAATTTGTATTGCAATAGCTATAAGAAATACTCTGTACTCCGCAATTTCGGCTCAATGCAGAGATTCAACGCACAGTGAGGCGGTGCTGGGAGAATGTACCAGGGGCGATCGCTTATCTCAAAGAAGCGATACGGACTTGGAAAGGAATCAAGTCACTGGAAGCTGTGTTTGTTGCGGCTTGTAAGGAGGGTCGGAAACCAGAGGCGCAACAGGCCAAGTCTGGTGTAGTTACTTGGTTTGAATGGGCGCGACGGCAGAGGATTGTGCTGGCAATGTCGGGTGGGGTCGTTTATATGCCGGATGGAGAAGCTGTGGGGATTGAGGAGATGATGAGGCAGTTTCCGATTGAATAGTTAGTAGGTACTTGGAGTCAATTTGAGAAGGTATTATGTCTGTTTAGCAAGCTTGGAAAACTTGTGAGGAAAAAATTATGCACAGTTAAAAAACTGCTCGACAATGGTAAATACTCATCTTATGATTATGTAATCAGCTTGATGTTTGGCAAGTCGAAGTGGGGGCAAAAACCCTGGGGGATCTGCCAAAATCGCCAGAACCTTGACAATATAATAATTACAGCGTTTCAATAAATGGGAAAGTTGCAAATTACTTGCAATAACAACGGCTGAAAATGACCAAAATTTTCGATCCGTCAAAAACCTTCTCAGGAAGCCTGCTCCGTAACAGTTTCAGCACCGAGCAGTTTCCATAACCTATTACCCCGCAAGGGGACTGAAACGTGCAAACGGACATCAAGCGAATCTTTCGGATTACGAGTTTCCATAACCTATTACCCCGCAAGGGGACTGAAACTTGATGCTCAGGGGAATGACCCTCCTACTGGCGCTAGTTTCCATAACCTATTACCCCGCAAGGGGACTGAAACTTATAGACACATGTTTTAAAAGGTTAGTCCCCGTGAGTTTCCATAACCTATTACCCCGCAAGGGGACTGAAACCAGTCGGATTACTTTTGAAAGAGAGGGGCAAATCCTCCGTGGTTTCCATAACCTATTACCCCGCAAGGGGACTGAAACCCAACAACGGCTCCTCCCTGGACTTGAAGAAATGAGTTTCCATAACCTATTACCCCGCAAGGGGACTGAAACCTAATACTTCTACTCCTTATCAAGTTACGGTTTCGTTTCCATAACCTATTACCCCGCAAGGGGACTGAAACCAATCTTGCATTGAAAAAAGAAAAATACTGCTTGAGTTTCCATAACCTATTACCCCGCAAGGGGACTGAAACTCTAAATAAAAATCACCATCTTTACCTAGAGAGTTAGCTGGGTTTCCATAACCTATTACCCCGCAAGGGGACTGAAACATCCTCTAACTTGTTCTCGTTTAGCTAGTTCTTTTACGTTTCCATAACCTATTACCCCGCAAGGGGACTGAAACTTTAGATAAAGTATCAATTATAATTACTCCTCCAGTTTCCATAACCTATTACCCCGCAAGGGGACTGAAACCCTGTCCCTAGGCAAGGATCGCAGTCAGGACTGCCAGTTTCCATAACCTATTACCCCGCAAGGGGACTGAAACTCTGCTTAGCATCTCTGATACAGCGGACAAACTCAGTTTCCATAACCTATTACCCCGCAAGGGGACTGAAACATACAACTTCAGTGAGCGAGGCAAAAACCAGCTTACGTTTCCATAACCTATTACCCCGCAAGGGGACTGAAACATCTCAGCGTGTATGTTAATGTTGCGCTTGGTGGGTTTCCATAACCTATTACCCCGCAAGGGGACTGAAACAAGCGATTTTTCAAGACATTACTAAAAACCGAAGTTTCCATAACCTATTACCCCGCAAGGGGACTGAAACTTTGTGCTTTGGCAATGCGGGCAATTCATAACTTAGCGTTTCCATAACCTATTACCCCGCAAGGGGACTGAAACTAGCAGCAATTGGCATTCTAGAAAGCATCAACAATCCGGAGTTTCCATAACCTATTACCCCGCAAGGGGACTGAAACGATAAATGTATACATCCATTACCATGTAGGAAGCCAGTTTCCATAACCTATTACCCCGCAAGGGGACTGAAACAATCCTTGGTGACTGCTGCTAGCATTGCGGACATAAATGTTTCCATAACCTATTACCCCGCAAGGGGACTGAAACAGTTAGTCGCCCGAGGAACTTGGCGTTGCTTGGGTTTCCATAACCTATTACCCCGCAAGGGGACTGAAACCCTGGAGAGGAAAATCATTACCTTTTCTGGATGAGTTTCCATAACCTATTACCCCGCAAGGGGACTGAAACAATTTGACAGTAGCCTGTTTGGTTCTTTTTAGAGAGGTTTCCATAACCTATTACCCCGCAAGGGGACTGAAACATTTAAACTCCTCAGTACCTACTAGTCCACCAAACTTATTTTGACAGGTTTACCTGAAGATGAGATAATCGTATAAAAACTCATTCCAAAGTATGTCAGCTAAATATACTGTTAATCTAACTCAAGAAGAAAAAGATAAACTATTGGATTTAACTAAAAAAGGTAAAAATTCGGCTCGTACCTTTAAGAAAGCGCAAATTCTACTATTAGCAAATCAAGGCTATACAGATGAAGCGATCGCGGACATGTTAATGGTAGGAAAATCAACAGTTCATCGTACACGTCAGAAATATGTAGAAGAAGGAGTAGAGTTATCGCTATCTGAGCTACCCCGTCAGGGAAGAAATAAAAAGCTGACTCCAGAAACAGAAGCTTTTTTAATTGCAACTGCTTGTAGCAATCCACCAACTGGACTTCGTAGTTGGACAATGCAATTGTTAGCAGATAGATTAGTTAGCCTAGAATTAATTGACAGCATCTCAGACGAAACAGTACGCACAACATTAAAAAAAATAAAGTAAAACCTTGGTTAAAAGAAGAATGGTGCATTGGGGAAATAAATGCTGAATACATATATAGAATGGAAGACTTACTATGCTTATATGCTGAGTATTTTACCCATTTTGACCCGATTGTTTGTTTTGACGAGCGACCCTATCAATTATTGGCTAATATAGTACAACCTCTACCTTGTGAACCTGGACAACCACTACGAATAGATTACCAATATTCTCGTCAAGGGGTGTGTAACTTATTTGTTTTTTATGCTCCGCACTACGGTTGGCGACATGTAGAAGTTACACAGTCAAGAACCAAAAAAGATTTTGCTCACCAAATGCTCATATTTAGTAGATGTTCATTTTCCAAGAGCAAATAAAGTTCGGGTAGTTTTAGATAACTTAAATACTCATACTCCTGCTGCTTTATATGAGACTTTTTCTCCAATTGAAGCTCGAAGAATTATTGAGCGTTTAGAGTTTCACTACACTCCAAAACATGCTAGTTGGTTAAATCAAGTAGAAATTGAAATCTCTGTTCTCTCACGTCAGTGTCTAGACCGTCGCCTTAGAGATATTGAGACTTTACGTCAAGAAATTAAGGCTTGGGAACAAGAACGCAATTACCAAAAAGTTAAAATTAATTGGCGTTTTGCTGCTTCAGATGCCAGAGTTAAATTCCAACGATTATATCCTGATTTTAACCTGTCATAATTTTATTGGCAGACTACTACTTCTTTGGCTTCTACGTTTCCATAACCTATTACCCCGCAAGGAGACTGAAACTCTATCTCTTTTCCCCATCGATAAATAGTAGATATTGACGGTTTCCATAACCTATTACCCCGCAAGGGGACTGAAACGTGAAAGTTGTAAAGTCAATATAACCTATGTAATTGTTTCCATAACCTATTACCCCGCAAGGGGACTGAAACTATTAAACAAGGATTTGAAGATGTTCCAAAAGAAAAGTTTCCATAACCTATTACCCCGCAAGGGGACTGAAACTTGGCTAGTCAGAGATGCGTTGAGGTTGGAAGAGGTAGGTTTCCATAACCTATTACCCCGCAAGGGGACTGAAACCAGCAAATCACCTGAGCCTGAATTCGTAACTCAAGACCCAGGTTTCCATAACCTATTACCCCGCAAGGGGACTGAAACTCAACACCAGCGATCGCCCACAAGTATCTCGAAGTTTCCATAACCTATTACCCCGCAAGGGGACTAAAACAATAAAACGTACTAAGCGATCTTCTATTAAATCTGAGTTTCCAATCACTAACTTCCCTCATCGGGACTGGAATGAGGTTGCTGAAATTGCCCGTTGTTGTATTGTTCTGTTTGCATTTACTAACTCCCTTTACGGGGGCTAAAAGCTTATTCTGCATCATTTATCGAAATGCTAGACATTCCTTTTTCATAGGAAATCATTACGTCACGTCAACATATTCTTCTTTGCATCTCTACAGTATTAGTAAAACTTAAACAGCGTTCGCACTTTTACTCAGCAGAGTAGTTTTCATAAGCTTTTCTATGAGCATTTTTAACTTGTTGAGCTATCCAAGGTGGATCTAAAACAGTGGCACTAGCACCATATTGTAATATTCGTTGATGAAACCAGAATACATAGTCTTCCTTGGTCAAAATATCAACATAGGCTGTGTTCTCTGGCAATGAAATGATTTTTTCATGAGGTCGGCGGGGTTTGTAGGTGGCTAAAGCGCCTATCAGCCGATAGGTGATATCTAAAGTGGGAAATTTAGTATAAGTCCAAGGTGTATGAGAGGCTGCACCAATTCGGATAATTCGATCTACTCTAAAAGCCGAGTTCTGTTCAACATTCGGTCTAGTTTTTATATTCGAGTTATGCCAATCGGGAACTAAGGCAAATAGATATAGTGAACCATTGTGTAATCTCAATTCTGATTTGTCTAGATCCCAGTTTCTTTCTTCGCCCTTGTTGTTACGGTACCAGATTACGAAGCGACGTTTCTGTTGTAACCGTTGTTGCAATTGTTGCAAAATTCCATCTAAATCTTCTTCGCTATAGTCAGCCGGCGGATGAAAGTCTGCTGTGAGATTAGGGGTAATGGTTTTGCTTAATTTCCCAATCCGGTAAATTTGACTAGCTTGAGCAGAAAAACCCATATCTGCAAGCAATTCAGCCGCCATTGCTAAGGCTTGTAGCTGTTCTGCTGACAGAATGACAGGAAATACTGATTCTACTAACTCATAAGGACGATTGGGAGAACCTTTAATTTCAAATCCGCAGTCTCTAAGTTTAGCAATGGTACGCATGATTTTTTGGGATAAGTCTCCCGAAGTAAAACCGCGATCGCCTAATGTAACGATCAATTCTGCTTTCTTTTGTGGTTTTTGCGCCAATAGCTTCAGTATCTCTAACGCAAACCCTAATTGGTTAGAGTTAATATCATTTTTTGATACCATCTCTATTTTTCTATGTATTAAACTTGTGAAAACTTAGACCACAAGCTTAACGTGAAAATTAAATTACTGCCCTTATATTCCCAACTTAACCCAGGAGTTGGGACTTGTCCTCTTGGTTGCACGCAAGCTTGCAAAGTCAAACAGCAAGCTCCCGACTTTGGAAAAGGCTCTAATTGTCCTTTATCTTCTCACCAAGCCGAGACTTATGCGGCAATTCTCAGTGGAGAATTTGAAGTCATATTTAACACGTCAGCTACAGGTGACGGTAAATCTTTAGCGGCTTATCTAACGGCGTTACTCAATCCTGGGTTTCGCACTATAGGACTGTATCCCACAATTGAATTAGTAAACGACCAAGAAAGGCAAGTAAAAGGAGATCCAGAACGCAAGATAGAAGGTTATTGTCAAAAATTTAACGTAGATCAAACTGTCCCAGTTGATACTCTTTATGGATCTGAGTTAGCTCGTCGAGTTGACACTGCACAAAAAGGTAACAAATTTAAGGAATTGTTACTGACGTTTAAGCGAAAATACGTTATCTTGACTAATCCCGATATCTTTCATTTAGTAGCTCACTTTCGCTATAACAATCCTGCTTACAATCGGGCAGAATTACCTATTACTCTGGCTAGAAATCTCGATTTATATATTGCTGATGAGTTTCATATCTTTGGTGTGCATCAAGAAGCCGCGATTCTCAACAGTATGCTGTTAATTCGCCATAATCGCCCAAAAAAGCGTCCGATGCGGTTTTTATTTACTTCTGCTACTCCCAAGCCGGAGTTTATCAAGATGCTTAAAGATTCTGGTTTTAGGGTAAAAACAGTAGAAGGAAATTATCAAAGTCATGTTACACAAGGGTTTCGGCAAATATGCCAGCCGGTAAACCTAGAGTTTGTACAGTTAGACCAAGAGACTGATTCTTTAAGTTGGTTGACCAAAGAAGCCCAAACTATTTACACTCTTTTGCAAGCAGAGGGGAAAGGACGGGGGCTAATTATTCTTAATTCTGTGGCGTTGGTTACTCGTGCTGTACGCCAACTGCAAGATTTATTCCCTGATGAAATTGTTAGGATTAGGGAAGTTAGTGGCAGAATTGACCGACAAGAAAGGACGTTAACTCAAGCAGACTTAGAAAATGCACCCCAATCTGTTTTAGTAGTGGGAACTTCTGCTGTTGATGTTGGTGTTGATTTTAGGATTCATCTGCTGATTTTTGAGGCGAGTGATTCTGCAACCTTTATTCAACGTTTAGGTCGTCTCGGTCGTCATGCTGGGTTTTCAGCTTACAAAGCATTTGTATTATTATCTAGCCGGACACCTTGGGTGATGGCACGACTAAAAGAAAAGTTAGTGGATGGTCAAACTATCAGTCGGATTAAATCTTCAGAAGATGAACTAGCTTTCACAGATGTCATCGCCGAAGCCTTTGACCCTCCCAAAGAATTTGAACAATACCGCAAATATTGGGGCGCACTCCAAGCGCAGGGAATGTTGATCGCCATGAGTACTAAAAAAGAAGGGGTGATGCAACAGCTACAAGCAAGTATGGCTGATGATTTGCGCCGTGTTTATGGTGAGCAATTAGATAAAAAACGCGGACATTGGTTTCATTTGGGCAATGATCCTACTGGTAAAGCTGTCCAAGAAGAACTGCTCAGATTTCGCGGTGGTTCTGATTTACAAGCAGCAATCTGGGATGAAAGGCGTTTCTATACTTACGATTTGCTGAGACTGCTACCTTATGCGGAAGTAGAAATAATTAACCGAGAAGAATTTTTGCAAGTAGCCCAACTAGCCGATCATCCAGCTACAGAATTTCCAGAGAAATATATTCAGGTTTATCTGAAAATTCAACGATGGTCAGATGAAAGATTCCCCATAACCTTAGAATGCGATCGCGGTACTGATGAACTCAAACAATGTACCCTCTCCCTGATCGACAAACTCACCATCACCGGACATCCCCAAGCAGAAGTAACTCGCTCTCTTTGCAAACAAAAACTCCTAACCTTCCTAGTCCAAGTCAATCGCAGCCAACCCAACAGCCATTGGGACATTAGCCGCGCCTTACATCTGAGTCCCACCTTCGGATTATACCGACTACAAGATGCTGACGAACAAACTCACGCTTGCACCTTCAACCAAGATGCACTACTACTGGAAGCCCTGAAATGGCGAATCCCCAGATGCGATCGCTCCAAACCTTACATTTTTTAAAGTATGTCCACACTACTGCAAACACTACTAATCGAAACCCTCCCATCAGACACCGACCCAATTCTACAAGCATTCATTCAGACGATTCTTCCTGCAATGGAAAGGGAATTTGGGCTAATTCCTGCAATGGGAGGATCAGAAGATATTCATTATCAGACTCTGACAAAACAAGGCGATCGCTATGCTCAAGAAAATGCCCAACGCTGGGCCGCTAAACCAGATCAAAGCTTATTAGTTCACGTCCTCAACGGACTCTTAACAGCTTGGAATCTTAGTACCCATTTACCCCAACATTTGCAACTCCAAGAAGTTGAAAAACGCTTACTGTGTTTAGGTTTAAGCTTACACGACTACAACAAATATGTCCGGGGTCAAGGTGAAGAACAACCACCACCCAAAGCCCACGAAATTACTGCAATTATTAACTTATGTCAGCAATTAGGCGAAAAGCTGAATTTCACAGGATTTTGGCAGGAATGGCAGAATTATTTGCTAGAAATCGCTTACCTAGCCCAAAATACCCAATTCAACGTAGATAGTAACTCGATTCTTTCTAACTGGGAAAACGATAATCGCGAATTTACCATAGACGATCGCCGTTTAAATGATGTCTTACGCCACTTATTAGCCTTTGGAGATGTAGCAGTTCATATAGGCGATCCGGCCGATATTACAACTACGACTAAAGGCGATCGCCTGCGAGATCATTTAGATTGGCTGAATATTCCCAAAAAGCTGGTTTACCATCGTCTGCGAGATTGTCGAGGTTTAATTACTAACCAAATTCATAACGCCGTCGTTAGCTTTGCTCGTCGCTTGGGTTGGGGGCCAATTCTGTATTTTGCTCAGGGTGCTATTTATCTAACACCCAATGAATCAGTCACACCTGAATTAGCAGACATTCAAGAGGCTGTATGGAAAAGTCTGATTAGAGGAGATGAAGAGAATAATCAACCAGGATTAGCACAATACTTCCAAAGTGGCGATGTGGGATTTGTCCGCGATGGGAAGGGAATGAAAATTGCTCCCCAAACTCTAGAATTATTTACCCCTGCTGATTTAATTAGATTACTTCCTAGCGTTGTCCAAATCAAAGTTGCCAACGTCAAAGCCCCAGCCACACCCAAACGTCTAGAGAAGTTACAGTTAACCGATGCACAAAAGACATTTTTATCACAGGGTGCAGATATCCGGGCTGATAGATTAGCCGAGTTAATTATCTTGGCGCAAAGGGAGTTTTTTGAAGATTGTCAAGATTATATACCTTGGATGCTGTCAGCATTGGAATTGCAAGCTGAAATATCACCAGAACAAACACAAGTACAATCTGGGGGTGTGAATTATGGCTGGTATCAAGTTGCAGCGCATTACATAGCGGCTCACGCAACCTTAGATGAGCAACAGGTAGTCGATTTATTAGAAAAATTAAGCGATCGCCTCGCTACTTGGGCTGAACAAAACAATTTACTCCAAGAATCCAGTAGCCCCACCTATGAAGCTTTTATCAACTATTTAGCCCAATATTTGGAGGTTTCACTATCTAATCATCAACAGACTGAGTTTGAAAATGAATTATATGCATATTCTCACACAAAAGTCAACAATCAGCCTATATGTTCTTTAAGTTCAGGTGATTCTGATGCAGAGGATCAACTAGATACAGTTGTACTGTTCAAGCCTCAGCAATACAGCAACAAAAATGCCTTGGGGGGAGGACGCATCAAACGCGGTATTTCAAAAATTTGGTCTTTAGAAATGCTGATGCGTCAAGCTTTCTGGACGGGAGCATCAGGAAAATTAGAAGAACAACAACCTGTTTTTTTATACATTTTCCCTGCTTATGTCTACTCACCCCAAGTTGCTGTTGCGGTGCGGCGACTGGTGAAAGAACTCAAGCGCGTCAATCTGTGGGAAGTGCGTAAACAGTGGTTAGATGCTGGGATGCACCATAGTGGACTGCAAACCTTACAGTGGCGAGATGAAGATGAAGTAGAGGCTGGTCGATATGGTGGCAGTTACTCTAACAAAGACTTGCCATTCATGGCTATGACTTATACAACTACAAGGGGGAAAACAACTACTGATGCTTGGGTTGCACCTAGTTTTTTAGCCTTGGCTTTACCGATACTTCTGGGTGTGAAAGTTGTTGTTACTAGCAGTCCCGATCCACTTTACGCTAGCGACCAAGAATTTGTGGAGTCAGTCAAACTCGATGGTGCAGCCGGATTTTGGAATTTGCTTGGTATAAATCCCAACTTAAGATTACAGGATTTGTCACCAGCATTAGAACGGCTACTAGTCGCTTACAGCATTCATTTAGAGTATCGCAGTTCGCCCCCAGATGCGCGTTGGCAAGCCTTTAATGGTACAGCCAGAGATTTAGTCACCGATGTATTAAATATATTTGCGATCGCCAATGAAGGATTCCGTGAAAACAAACGAGAACCCAGCCAAGAAGATGTTAGACGCGTTTGGAAATATTCCCAACTCTGGATAAAAGGAAATATCAATATGTCAGAAAAATTGCAATTAATTGAAAAATTGGTCAAAGAATATCGCCAGTTTTATCAAGTTAGTGTTGGTGAATCTAGTCACGCTGTTTTATTACCAATTTCCAAAGCTTTAGAAGTAATTCTCACCGTTCCAGAGCAAATCCAACGAGCAGATATTATTTTACAAGCTGCTGGACAACTCCATGATGCACTAGAACGCCAAGAAGCTTATAAACGTCCCTTTATCATGGATAAATCTGTAGAGTTTTCCACTCGCAAAGCACAGGAATTGATAGCAATTCATACTTTTATGACTACCTGTGTTGATGAATTATTCTTGGGACTTTATAAAGGCGATCGCGCCTTACTCCAAGAGAACCGCAACCGAATTAAATCTGGCGCAGAATTTGCTTATCGGTGGCTGGTTTTACAAGAAAAACAAACTGAAAAAACATCATCCAAAGGAGAAAAATAAATGAGTATTCTTAACACGATTAAATCTGACTTTCAAACAGCTTTTCCCCGGTTAGCATCTGGTAAATATGTCCACTTTTTAATGGTGCGTCATAGCCAATCTTTCCCAGTTTTTCAAACAGATGGAGTTCTCAATACAGCACGCACTCAAGCCGGAATCGACACACAAGACCCGATCAGTCGTTTGGTAATGTTCAAACGCAAGCAAATCACACCAGAACGTTTATCAGGTAGAGAATTATTACGTTCTTTAGAATTAACTAGTGCCAACGCTGCCGAAAAAGATAAGTTCTGCGAATATAATGGCGAAAATTCTTGTAAAAAGTGTCCCGATTGCATTATCTACGGCTTTGCTATTGGTGATAGTGGCTCAGAACGTTCTAAGGTTTACTCTGATTCAGCTTTTTCTCTGAGTCCCTACGAACAATCTCACCGGAGTTTTACTTTTAACGCGCCCTTTGAAGGTGGAACAATGAGTGAACAAGGGGTAATGCGGAGTGCTATTAACGAATTAGATCATATACTACCAGAAATCACATTCCCAACTGTGGAAACCTTACGCGATCCTACCTTTGAAGGATTCTTATATGTCTTAGGAAATTTGCTGCGAACCCGTCGTTATGGCGCACAAGAATCACGTACCGGCACAATGGCAAATCATCTTATTGGTATTGTGTTATGTGATGGGGAAATATTTAGTAATTTGCATTTCACCCAGACACTTTATGATGCTTTAAAACCAGATATTAATGCCCCAATTACAGACATTATCACCAAAGCAACAGAAGTGACAACTAATTTACTCAATCAAGAACCAATTCGCAAAACTCAAGTTATTACTGGTTCTCAATTAACTGATTTGCTGGGAGAGGTAGCAGCGATTTATCAAGATGAAACTCGTTTGCGGGATACACTGACAAATCTGTATCAGCAAACTAAAATTTATGCTGAAACCTACGGTGCGATCGCCGGGAAAAAAGGTAAGGGTAAATAATGTGTATATAGAGACGCGATTCATCGCGTCTCTACAAGAAATTCTTCCTCATCTTCTGCGACTGCTTATGATTATTCACGAATGTAATTTAACCCTGCACGATAATGTATTTTTTGCAACTCGTGAAATGGGGATTCTCTACGAAACCGAGAAATATCTGCATAACTGGGCATTAAGTTTTGCCCTATTTGAAACTGAGTATATCCCAAGACCTTATCGACTTAAAGGTGCGATCGCTCAAAAACCAAGTTATTTAGATGCTACTCAAGAACAAAATTTGTTACATCTCAATCAAGCAGGAATCTATGTTTTTCCCGCTCTACCTCTGGTTTGGTCTTATCAAGTCAATACTTTTAAAGCAGCGCAAGTCAATTACTACGGTAAGTCCGTACAATTTGGTGGCGAAGGTGCAAAACGTAATTACCCCATTAACTACGGCCGTGCGAAAGAATTAGCAGTAGGTAGCCAGTATAAAACATATATTTTCGCCCGTGAAGCAATCAAAATCCCCCGTTGGATTAGGCTGGGTAAATGGTCAGCTAAGGTGCGAGTTGAAGTTACAGCAATTCCCGATGTCAAAGAACGTTCTGGAAAATATATTAGCAAGCATCCTTTAAATCCTCTAGACTTGCCGACATCATCCAGACTTTTGCTATACAACCGAATTGTCATGCCACCTGTAAGTTTAGTAAGTCAGGCACAACTTTCAGGCGACTATTGGGAATTACCTGATAAAACCTGTTTACCTGTTGGAGTATCCTATGGAGCTAGCACTGCTGTCATCACCTCCTAAATCCACTAGCTTATATGCTGTGGTAATTCAACTGGGTGCAGCTTCAGCACAAATTATTCCTCCTACATTGGGAAGGACGATTCATGCTCAAGTGATGAATTGGCTGAGTTTGGTAGATTCCCAAACCGCAGATACTATTCACCGCGCTCAAGTAACGCCGTTCAGTCTCTCAGGATTGATTGGATACCGTCGCCAACGAGGGACAAAACCGGGAGATGATTTTATTTTTCGCATTTCCTTGCTAGATGGTAATTTGATTGATCCACTTTTGAGGGGAATAGAACAATCGGACAATCAAACTCTTTATTTAGGACAATGCCCTTTTGTGATTCGCAGTATCTATACTTTGCCAGATACTCACCCCCTAGTAAACATCTCCGATTACACTATGCTGGCAAATACTGAGAAAATCTCTGATGATATCACCCTGAAATTTTTGTCCCCTACAAGTTTTAAGCAGCAACAAGAAATTCAGCCTTTTCCCTTACCAGAATTAGTTTTTGGCAGTTTGCTAAGGCGTTGGAATGTTTTTGCACCCCCAGAACTAAAGTTTCCCCTTCTAGAGTGGAAAGCCGTAGTTTCTGCCTATGAATTGAAAACCTATGCTTTAAAGTTAGAAGGCGGGGCAGAGATTGGTACCAAAGGATGGGTAAAGTATCGATTCCGCGACTCTGAGCAAGCAAGAATTGCTACAGTTTTAGCCCATTTTGCTAACTTTGCAGGCGTTGGACGTAAAACAGCGATGGGAATGGGTCAAACCTGTTTAGTTAATTCGTAATTAAGAAATGAACAATGAATGAAGATTACTTACCTTTGGCATACCTCAATGCCTGGGAATATTGTCCACGCAGATTTTACTTAGAATATGTGTTGGGCGAAATGTCAGATAACGAGCATATTATTTTGGGTCGTCACATACACCGCAATATCAATGAAGAAAGAACACTCCAAGAAGGAGAGATGCTGATTCATCAGCAACAGTGGGTGTGGAGCGATCGCTTGAAAGTCGCAGGTATCATTGATGCAGTGGAAGAATGCGATGGTCAGCTTGTCCCAGTGGAATATAAAAAAGGGAAGATGGCACAACACCTTAACGACCATTTTCAACTTTGTGCAGCTGCTTTGTGTTTAGAAGAGCGTACTGGATGCAGCCTTGCTTACGGTGAGATTTTTTATCATGCTAACCGCAGAAGACAGACATTAGCGTTTACACCTCAACTACGACAAATGACTGAGCAAGCAATTGTTCTTGCTCAACTTGCATCTCAAACAACTATGCCTGCGCCAATTGATAACACTAAAAAGTGTCTTTCATGCAGTTTAAAAGAGATTTGTCTGCCTTTTGAAGTTAAACAGTTACGAGGGTCAATGACTCCTGAAACCGAGGATTAAATTCATTAGGGTCAATTGACTAATAAGTTTTATTCATCAATAATTACCATAATTCTCAAATGTCAGTACTTTACGTAACTCAGGCTGATGCCGTTTTGAGCAAGAACTACGAAGCTTTTAATATTGCTCTCAAGCAATCAGATGGTTCTTGGAAAAAACAGACTGTTGCAGCCCAAACTGTCGAACAAGTTGTCTTGATAGGCAATCCTCAAGTTACAGGAGATGCTCTAGTTTATGCTTTAGAATTGGGTATGCCTGTTCACTATCTTTCTAGTTTTGGTAAATATCTGGGTTCCGCACTTCCTGGCTACTCACGTAACGGACAATTGCGGTTAGCACAGTATCAACTGTATAGCGATCCTGTGCAACGTTTGGAGTTAGTCAAAGCGATCGTGGCAGCTAAAATCCATAACCAATATCAAGTTTTGTATCGCAATAATGAGCGAAATAACCCTCTCAAAGAACGCAAGAGCCAGGTCAAAAACCAAAAAACTTTAGACCAAGTAAGGGGTATTGAAGGTTTAGCTGCACGAGAATACTTTGCTTGTTGGCCAAGTATGGTCGGAAAACAATGGACTTTTACTGGCAGAAATCGTCGTCCACCTACCGACCCAGTGAATTCTTTGCTGAGTTTCGCTTATGGTCTATTACGAATCCAGGTGACAGCTGCGGTTCACGTTGCTGGGCTAGACCCATATATAGGATACTTGCACGAAGTTCATCATGGTCAGCCTTCAATGGTATTAGATTTGATGGAAGAGTTTCGTGCCTTGATAGCTGACAATGTGGTGTTGACAGTATTGCACAAACGCGAAATACAACCACAGGATTTCTCTGAAAGCTTGGGTGCGTATCGTTTAAAAGAAACTGCTCGAAAATCTTTCTTGCAAGCATTTGAGCGCAAGATGAATGACGAGTTCAAACATCCTGTTTTTGAGTACAAATGTACTTATCGGCGAGCAATAGAACTTCAAGCACGTTTACTTAGTCGGCATTTGCAAGAAGGTATTCCTTATAAAGCTCTAGCTCTGCGATGACCACGGTATTCTATCTGATCATTTACGATTTGCCAGATAATAAAGCAGCTAACAAACGTCGCACTCGTTTGCATAAAATGTTATCTGGTTATGGCAAATGGACACAGTACAGTGTATTCGAGTGCTTTTTAACAACAGTTCAATTTGCTACACTACAGACAAACATAGAAAAATTAATCAAACCAGAAGAGGATGCTGTACGGATATATGTGCTTGATTCTGGTGCAGTAAAAAGAACTATTACATATGGTTCGGAAATTCCTCGACAAGAGCAAACAATCGTCTTATGATGAATGTACCAACTTGATGTTTGACAAGTCAAAGCGAGGGTAAAAACCCAAGTGACTCGTCAAAATCGCCAGAACCTTGACAATATAATAATTACAGCGTTTTAT
>NZ_JAVRBR020000073.1:0-23895 GCF_034531165.2 Dendronalium sp. ChiSLP03b
TAAGTAATCGGACAGAATTAATTACACAATGTCATTGCGAGTGCAACGAAGTGAAACGAAGCAATCGCAAGGGTTTGGGATTGCTTCACTTTGTTCGCAATGACAGTAAATATTTTTGTCCAGCTACTTACCTCTTAATTCAGCCCTGGCAGATAAACCTATGCACAAGTGAATGTAGATACTGACAGGGATGAAAGGCGATCGCTATGCTAATTTCGAGAAATGCGATCGCCTCTACAGGCTAGCTGAAAACAACGCGATCGCGCCCTTTTCTTTTTGCTTGGTAGAGTGCTTGCTCAGCGGCACTTATCAGAGTATTTAATTCATTTTCTGCATTGGGAATTATACTAGCAACACCTAAACTGACAGTTAAAACATTAGCCGGAAGTCCATCGATTCCAGGATACTCACACTTAATTAACAAGGCTTTGACTTGCTCTCGAATGTGTTCGGCAAGAGACACAGCAGCAGCGGCATCTATCTGGATGAGAACAGCAAATTCTTCACCACTGTAACGAGCTACCAACACCGAACTGAATTCATTTCGAGAATATTTACTATGAGCTTGGTAAGTAAAGTTGTTATTACCAGGATGCTTCACGCAGTTAATAATAGTGTTGGCAATTTGTCGCAAACAATCATCTCCTGCGTCATAACTATATATTTTGTTATAAATTTTAAAATAGTCAATGTTGCATAAAATCAATGATAAAGGAGTGCGATCGCATAAACTATCAAAGTGAAGCTTCTCGGAGATTTGTGTATGCATGGCATTCTCACGAACCAATCTTTGCCACTCTGCTTGTAGGTAGATGTGAAAGTAGCGGCGATTAGCTAATTGAGTCAGTTCATCTAAGCTATAAAGGTCACGCAACAATTGATTTTCTTTTGCTAACTCTTCAATGCGAACATGTCTAAAATTCTCAGTGTTGTTGAGTCGATCCCGAAAATACAAACGATACAACTCACATGCCGGATAAGCGCGATCGCCTTCCAGGTTAACTAGTCCCATACTCTGTAATCTATATGCTATGGCTAGCTCTAATTTCACAGGGTCTTTAGCAGTAATCACCTCATAGAAAGCATCTCCCAATTCTGGCTGCTCTTGGAGTGCTAATACATACTGACTTAAATACTCTTGATAAATTCCTGCTGTTGTTAGTGCTTGTTGTAATAGCTGATGTAGATCCCCTTCTAACCCACCCTTACCCACAAGATGATACAAAGCTAGTCGTACTAAGTAAGGATGTCCCCCTACCATTGCCATCAAACTCAAAGCCTTCTTACTATCTGTCCAATCAAGTCCGTGACGTTGTGCCAATTCCTGCACTTGCTCTGTTGTGAATGGCGGTAAGTTAATTGCTAAACCGATATGAAATGGGGATTGAGTCAATTTTAAGGGAACAAAAATTTCCTTCGAGAAAACAAGGACAAGGCGGAGTTTTTGCAAAATCTCCACGCGTTTAGCTTGCTCGTACCAAGAACGCACTAATAGCAGAAATTCCCCAGCTATTTCCGAATACTCAAACACCCAATCGACTTCGTTCAATACCAAAACAAGCGGATTTGCTAAAGCAGGCAGTAAATAATTCTGGAAATAGATAGAGCAGCTGACTTTGCTACCTATATCCTGATTCCAATAATCATCGAGTTTTGGTTCTAGCTGTAACTCCCGACTGACATTGGCACACAACCAACGCAAAAATTTATCCAAGCTAGCAAAGACTGCTTTGTCTGCTTGTCGAAAGTCTAAATTTACGGTGCAAAAACTTTGATCGGCAGCATGTGCGAGTAGCCTGAGAATCAAGGAGCTTTTCCCCATCCTTTTACTAGCTTTGATACAGATGACACTCCCAGGTTTAGCTATTTCTGCGTAAGCAAGTTCCTCAGCTGGTGGCCGAGAAATGTAGAATCTGGAGCTAAGAGACACAGGACCACAGGGAAGTTCTAAAGATATGGCAGTGGCTACCTGATTAAATTCCTTAATTAACTGTTGATGCACTTTGCTGAGAGGCCGAGGTTCTAAAAAAGAGCGAAAGTTGGATTTATGAATTGGTTCCTGCCAAAAATTGCTCAGTAATTGCCATAAATTAGCAGCAACTTTCCTGACACGTTCTTCACCGTAGTGTGCTTCAACCGCCACACTTGTATAAGTTTTTCCCTCCCACGCAGAGCGCAATATCATCTCTTGGAGAGTCGTCAAACCATTTACTTGGCTGGCTTTTAGTAGCAATACGACTTCGTCTATAGTCATTCTTTATTGGCTCAACTTCTGTGTGACAATTCTCCAAATTATTTTTTGTGTCAATCTTTAGGTTATTAGGATTTGGTTGGATGTAGCCTTTCTAGTTTAGGTAGAAACGACATTGTTGGCAAAAAGCTACAAATTAGCCTTGACAATTTCTTTTAACCTTGAAACATCTGTCATGTATTGCTTATAGGATTTTGATTGAATTGTTTTTACCGTACATAGAGCCAAGTCTATGCGATTAGTTATACTTTTATTTGGCTATGTTTAGACCGTAAATGAACGCAATGTAGCTAATTTTTTTGACAATATAACGCTAGCGATCGCAATACAGATTAGCTAGGCATATTCATCTCTCGACTGTCCTCCAAACTATGTTTGCAAGAGGCTTAGAAATCTAGATTTTGGTATTTTACAAAAAATTCGCATATAGATTGCAAAATACAACAAAACATCAACTTTGGTAAACAAGTGGATGTTCCCTATCATGTGAGTGTTAACTTAGTCAATAAGACACCAGACAAAGCAAAACCAAACTAAATGGGCAAATGACTAGGTGTCTCCCGTCAATAGCCCAAGCAAGTTTCAGCATATCAATGATGAAGTGGTAAAAGCCAAAATTACAAGGCAAAGCCAAATCCCAAAGCGGAAAAACAATAAATGCTGAGTTTGCTAGTTGTTATGTCCACCTTAGTTGTTGAATTCCTCAGTTAATTTAGCAAGTTTAACAATTTGAAACCTGTGAATTTTAAAAACCTGGTCAATCTGCACCAGGTTTTTAAGTTATATAGTGGTTTTTCTCATTAGCAATGAGAAGTCAAAAGGCATAAATAAACAGAACGGGTACATCCCAGTTTTTATTTTTTAATGAGAGAATAGCTGTCATTGTGTTCGTGTAGCGTCTCATAGAGACGAGGAATGACGTAGGCAGAGCCTTCTCGCAGAGTAGCAATCGCATGGACTCGCTCGTAGTTGAAGGATTTGGCGATTGCTTCGCTTCTCCTGTCGGAGACGCTGCGCGAACGCTCGCAATGACATGCAAAAAAGTGGGATGCTCCCAAGAGAATTATGTAACAAAAAGTAAACTTAACTCAAACCCTCTTCGTTTCTGCCCTCTGCATGAAAGTGTCCGTCACGCAGAGACGTAGAGAATAAAAGTTTTAAGATACTATTTTTTGAATTTCATACTTTTATTCAGCAACGCCAATTTTTCAGCCCCTGGTTTTACTTATGGGGTCTTATATTTGTAATTTGTAATTCCCCAAAGGGTTTGACTCTGGCTAATTTTTCAGCAGCGAATAAAATAGGACAGCAATATACCCTATACTCTGCTGGGAGAATTTAATGAATAATTATAGATGTTTGAGCAAAATATCTACAGCTATGATCGTAGCTACTCTTTGTTTTTCTTGTGAATCGATCCCTACCAGAAAAACAGAGCAGGTAAAAGCTGCCGACCAGCAGAAGACACAACCAAATGTTGTCTACGGTGAGTTAATCATTAAAGAACAATCAGATTACCTGATGATTCCAGTTAATATTACAGAGCCGGATAGAGATAAAGGAATTAATTTGGATTATTCGCGCTCTTATAAAAGAGAAAATCCCTTGTATAACATCATGTTTTATCATAAGCAAGATGGAGAAACGCATCTTTTATTAAATAAAAAAGCCATTATAAATTCTTTTGATTTATTAGAATCCAAAGCAGCAACTAAACCGCAAACAAGATTTTGGTTATATAGAATTCTTGACCAAGATACAAACGCAGATAAAAAACTCAACTCAGAAGATGCCATTGTTGGCTATCTTTCTGATTTATCAGGCAAGAATCTCCAACAAATTACGCCAAACAATAGCCAAGTCATAAAGTGGGTTGTGATTCCGAGTCAAAATGCGATTTTTCTCAAAATTATCAAAGACTCAAATAATGATAAAAAGTTTACAGAAGCAGACAAGACAAATTTTATCAGGGTTAATCTCGATCGTCCGGGTATGGGAACTGAGATTATTAGCGAACAAATAGAGCAAGAAGTTAAATCATACATTCTTAAATAAAATAATGGTAAGGAAGCATGTTTCCTTACCATTACTTGAACAGATAGCAAATTTTATCTTACTGCGAAATAGATAAAATCCAGTCGCGTAAAAGTGGATTTATATGTTGTGGTACTTCATCATGAGGACAATGACCTGCCCTGAGAAAATGTTCTGTAAGTTCAGGATAATATTGCCGAAACTTTTGGGAACGTTCTCTAGCATTCATCCAAGGATCGGCTTCGCCCCACAACAATAATAGAGAGCAAGTTAATTGCTTTAATAGCACATCAACTTTTTCCCCTTGAGGAGTACTAAAGACTGAAACAAACACATCCAAAGCACCGGGATCGTAAGCAGGGCGATAAATTTCTTCTACTAATTGCTCAGTAATTGCACTCTTGTCAAGATAAACTTTCTCTAGAGTTTGACGAATTACCCAACGTTGTCGCACATATTGAAATAACAGAAACTGGGCTAAAGGTTGTTGCAAAATCCACTTGAGTGAATCACCCAGTAGATTTTCTAAAGGAGAAGGTTGTTTGGGGGGCTGAATTTGTGTTTGTAAAGCTTCAGGTTCAGCTGTATGCTGGCTTTGGCTAAAAGGGCCAGCGCTATTGAGTAAAACTAAACCAGCTGCACTGTCAGGACGTTGTGCAGCAACACACAAGCAAGCATAACCACCAAGAGAGTTACCTGCTAATACTGCTTTTTGACCAATCACTTCACTGATAAAATCATGAAGTTGGTCGCGCCACAAGTCTCCACCATACTGCAATTTAGGTTTTGCCGATCGCCCAAATCCTAAAAGGTCGATCGCAAATACTTCAAAATCTTGATACAGTCCTGTGATATTCTTGCGCCAGTGGTCTGTGGAAGCACCAAACCCGTGTACTAAAAGCAAGGGTGGACGTTGCGGTTGTTTCTCTCCCGCACGCACATAGTAAACGTTGTGCCCTCGCCACTGCCAATATTTTCCAGGAATTGGAGTTGTAGAGGGGGCTGTAGTTGCCTGCATGATTCAAAGAAATGTTAAGGAGCCTTTAATAATTGTAGAGCAGAGAGGCAGGAGAGCCGAGGACGTGGGGATGAGGGGATGAGGGAGACAAGGAAGAAATTACAACTACTTCTGCCTATTGCCTATTGCCTTCTGACAACAGACGCGATTAATCGCGTCTCTACTAATGACTAATGACAAATGACTAAAGTATTGATTACAGGTAAGACTAAACTATTAGGGGTTATTGGACATCCGGTGGAACATTCGCTGTCGCCGGTGATGCATAATGCAGCGATCGCTCAATTGGGATTAGATTATGTTTATCTTCCCTTTCCTATAGAACCAGACAATTTAAAAGTTGCGATCGCAGGTTTTGCCGCTGTTGGGGTTGTCGGCTTTAGTGTGACGATTCCTCATAAGCAGGCAATTATGCCTTTACTGTCAGAAATTACTCCCATTGCCCAAGCTATAGGTGCAGTTAATACTGTTAGCCGCCAAAATCATAAATGGGTAGGGACAAATACAGATATAGAAGGATTTATCGCTCCTCTACAAACAACATATCAGCAAGATTGGAGTCAGAAGGTAGCGGTAATTTTAGGCAATGGTGGTGCAGCGAGGGCTGTTGTCGCAGGTTGTCACCAATTGGGTTTTGCCAAAATTTATGTGTTGGGGCGCAATGTGCAGAAATTACAAGCATTTTGCGATAGTTGGAGTAATTCACCTATGGAAGAGAATTTGCAAGTCGGTACATGGGATGAACTAGCAAAATTGATTCCCCAAGCAAACCTGCTGGTAAACACAACCCCAATCGGAATGTATCCCAATGTGGATGACTCGCCATTGAGTGCAGAGGAGCTCAAGAATTTACCGCCAGGTGCGATCGCCTACGATTTAATATATATTCCTAAACCGACACAATTTCTTCAACATGCCCAAAAACAAGGGGCTATCGCCATTGATGGCTTAGAAATGTTAGTCCAACAAGGAGTAGCAGCCTTAAAAATCTGGTTACAACGAGAAAGTGTCCCTGTAGACGTAATGCGCCAAGCTTTGCAAAATCACTTGGGCTTAGAATAACTAAGCGATCGCCCTTTTTGCTTGCAAAATCTACTGAAATGAGTAAGCGATCGCCCTTTTTATTTACATAATCTAGTGAAATGAGTGCGCGTTCTACTGAAAAGAGTAAGCGATCGAGCATATTGCTTTCTCATTTTGCCCGATCGCTTTCTAATTTTGGTGTTTTCCGCAAGCAAAAAGACATATTGCTTAATCAAAAGCTGCGATCGCTTTCTGATTTTGGTGTTTTCCGCAAGCAAAAAGGCATATTGCTTTCTCATTTCGGTAGATTTAGCAAGCAATATGCCCAATTGCTTATTAAATTCGACTTTCTTGATTAGGCAACAGTTCTTAACTATTCCCTAGTCCCCAGTTCCCAATCCTTTGATCCAACAAAGTTAATGGTAGCTGGACAGCGAACCTTGTCCAACCTTCACTGCATGTTGGTGCTATACCGTTGCTCAGCAATAAGTAACACATCGTATTGCTTAATTTATCCTTAAGTTATGGCGAAAAACGTTGAACTCCGAGGCGTATAAATTACATTAAAAATTAAATAATATTTTGTAATAATACTCATGCCTGTTGTGCGATCGCTTCTTTCCATTCTCTGCCCTGCAATAGCAAAGATAATAATTTCTACTTACCTGAAAAATCGCTCATTAGAGAAGGCGGTTGAAGAAAATATAGTAGACAAGCTTAAAAATTTTATTTCTAACGCTAGCGACCAAGAAAAGACACAAAGAAGTATTGAAAGAATTGCCAAGCAGATAGTAGAAAAGATGCAGTTCATTTTCGACCTAGAAGCTGTAAGCATCAGCCAAGACAGCCGCACGGCAGTTCAATTTGAAATTGCAGAAACATTGCATCGGGCTGAGGTAACGAGTGAGTTACTGATGAGTTTTAGTCTGGATGTAAAATCCTTAACTGTAA
Organism: Dendronalium sp. ChiSLP03b; assembly: GCF_034531165.2. Lineage (NCBI taxonomy): Bacteria > Bacillati > Cyanobacteriota > Cyanophyceae > Nostocales > Nostocaceae > Dendronalium > Dendronalium sp. ChiSLP03b. The sequence goes on from NZ_JAVRBR020000073.1 coordinate 7,278, forward strand.
ACCTTCGCAATGGTTATCCAGAGGCTTGCAAACACTTTAACCGCAATGAAACTGCTCTATATGAGCGGATATTAGAAGAAGTAAGCAGAGGCATCATCGAAGTAGCACCACAATTGAAAGATTTTACACTTGCTGCAACTACAGAGAGTTTACAGCGGCTGGAAGAGATTATTAAATATCTCCAGACATCACAAGAACAGTCTCAACGAAACAAAAATGAGTTTGAGAGAAGATATCGAGATGTCATCATCCGCGAACTAGATCGAATGGAGATGTTTGGTTTGCCGCGAATGGATACCCTAACTGCTCGACAAAGCCTTAGCAAAGCCTACGTTACTTTGTCAGCAATACCGCACAGGCGAGAGGAGCAAAATCAAGAGGCAGAAATTATCAGTAGAAAGCTAACGGAAGAAATAGCAGTTCACGCTCAACAGCACGATAAAATCACCAGTTTACGCACATCTCCAGTAGACGAAACCCTCGCTAACTGCCGACGAATAGTAATTCGGGGTGGAGCTGGTGCTGGTAAAAGTACACTTCTCCAGTGGCTAGCTGTGCGTGCTGCCAAGCAAGATTTTCCAACTGCTTTAGAGTCTTGGAATCGACTTATACCATTTTTTATCCGGCTAAGGTCTCTGGTAGATAAAGGTTTCCCCACACCAGAAGAGTTTCCAAAACTCATTGCTCGTAACATTGCTGATACGATGCCCAAAGGGTGGGTACATCAATGCCTTGAAGCCGGATACGCCTTGGTATTGATTGATGGGGTGGATGAACTACCACGAAACCAGCGTCAAGATTTTTTTGATGCTCTTACTCGCTTAGTAGCAGATTTTCCCTATGCACGTTATGTTGTCACATCACGTCCCGCTGGGCTAAAAGATGGTCAAGGAGAAAAGTGGCAGGATTGGGAAAATTGGACAGAGCAAGCAGAATTTCTCAATCTATCACTACAGCCGATGAGTCCTACTGATATCGAGCAGTTTATTACTCAGTGGCATGAGGCTCTAGCAGCTGCTTGTCGTCCAGAAGATGGACAGATTAATTTACAGAGTAAGACAACCGACCTAAAACGTCTATTGCGTCAACGTCCTGAGTTGCGGCGACTGGCAACCACACCATTGTTATGTGCGATGATTTGTGCGCTGTATCGAGACCGTGGTGAAAATCTGCCTACAGAACGTATCAAGCTTTACCAAGAGTGCATTGATATGCTGTTGAACAGCCGCGATCGCGGACGCAAAATTAAACTTGACCTTGACGAGTCTTACCCACGTGGTCTGTCCGACAGTCAGAAAATGGCTTTAATCCAATCCTTTGCTTATTGGATGATGCAAAATAATTTTTCTGACGTTGAAATAGACCGAGTTGATGACCACTTCACCCGTCGCCTACCAGGGATGAACCTTCCCAAGGAAGTGACTGGGAAACAGATACGCGCTCTATTTGTGGAAAGAGCAGCACTTTTGCGGGAACCAGCTGTTGGGAAAATTGATTTTGCACACCGCACCTTTCAAGAGTTTCTTGCAGCACAGGCAGCACTGAATGAAGATAGTGTTAATGTACTACTACAAAATGCCCAAAACGACCAATGGCGGGAAGCAATTATTGTTGCTGCGGGTCTAGGTCGCCCCAGAGAGCGTAAAGAACTGCTCGAAAGGCTGCTCAAAATGGGTAATGAAACGCCAGATAATCGCCATTATTTGCATTTGCTGGCGGTGGCATGTTTGGAAACAACTGTAGAAGTCGATCCTCAGATACGTGCTGAAGTGCTTAAACAAGCTGAGGCTTTGTTACCTCCCAAAGATGATGACGAGGTGACAATGGTTGCCAGGGCTGGGGATGCGATCGCACCTTTGCTTGCTCCAAACCCAAACTATTCTTGGTGGGAAACTGCTAGGTGTGTGGAGGCGTTAGCCAAGATTGGTACTTCTGCTGCTATGGAAATTTTGGCTGATTATGCAAAAGATAGTCGTTATGACCTAAGCAGGGAATTAGGTGAAGCGTGGGATGCTTTTGATCGTAGAACGTATGCTAGTAAAGTATTATCTTACACTACCAAAGTCTATGTCCGAATTTTGGTGTCATGGGATGGATTTGAGTACCTCAGCCATGTCACTGATATAGTTATAGCCAACCTAACTATACAAGACCTCAGTCCTCTCAGGAACTTCACTAACCTCACTGAGTTGGCTATTTATAGTGCAAATGATATAGTCTTTGACTTTAGTCCATTTGCCACTCTCCCCAAACTTACCCGTTTATTCTTAGGTGAAAAAGTAGCCATAGACCTGAGTTTACTTCCAACTCTCCCTAACCTTACCCATTTATTCTTAAATAAAAAAGTAGCCATAGACCTGAGTTTACTTCCGACTCTCCCTAACCTTACTTATTTGTCTTTGGATGTAGAGGTAGTCACAGACTTTAGCTCATTAGCTGCTCTCCCTAACCTTACGCACCTGAACTTAAGTTTAAAAAATACAGACATTAGCTCACTAGCTGCTCTCCCCAAACTAACTGTTTTAGAATTAAGCGGGGCAATTAATGACCTCAGCGCGCTAACTATCCAGCCTAATCTCTCTAGCCTCTTTTTATTTTTTACGAGTGTTGGTGAACTTAAACCATTGACAAACCTTACTAATCTAGTCAAGTTAGTCATTATTCATAATAATGAAGAGGTTCCTTTGAACTTTGGTTCGCTAGCTAAACTATCTAATCTCAATACTTTAGGTATTAGTGGAACAAAACTTAGGGATCTCAGCCTGATATCTAACCTGACCAATCTTGTTAACTTAAGTCTTAATGAAGACATCAGTGACTTAAGTCCACTATCTAATCTAACCAAACTCACTTCACTCAGCATAGGAGGAATATATTTTGAAAATTGTTCATCAACTGGAGGCTGGAATTCTCTTAGCGATCTAAGTCCACTTGCAAACCTTATAAACCTTTTAGAACTGAGACTGGAAGGAACACAAGTGAACGATCTCAGTCCACTTGCTTCTCTGCATCATCTCACAAACTTAGTCCTGGTATCGAATCAAATCAGTGACTTCAGTATCCTTTCTAGCTTTACCCATCTTGTTCACTTAAGCATAGCAGAAACAAGTTTAACTGACCTAAATCCCCTTGCTCGGCTCCACAATCTTCGTAGCCTTTCTCTAGGTAAGATCAAACACCCATTATCAGGAAGTTCAAGAATCATGCATACGCCTGTACATGATCTAAGTCCGCTTGCAAACCTTCCTAATCTTACGGAATTAGTTCTAGGAGATACAGACGTTACCGACCTTAGCCCAGTAGAACGATTACCCAATCTTAAAATTGAAAACGATAGAGGTTGGTAGCATAAAGAAAGGCAATTGGTAGAGGAACGATCGCGATCGCTAATTTCATCAACCTGAAAAACCATACAGGCAAACCATTCCCGCGCACAGGGTATTGAAAACTTGAATGCGATCGCCTAATCTCAGCTTTAGTGCATCCTCAAAGCCAGTAATATGACTCGACGTAATTTAACTATTGCAACTCGCAGCATTGGCGGATAGATTGTACTTCTTTCGAGTCGTTGTTACTGCTGTTTCATCTATGTTCGCCGAACCCAAAATATTTTTATCGTGGCTGGCATTATTACTGAGTTTTGTAAGTTTATTTCTCAGTTCTTGGATTATTCTTCCTGCTCCTAATATGTTGTTACTCAAGCTAGGAGTGGGAGCGCCAGAAATCAGTCCTGGATTATTTTTATTAAATTTGTTCTCTTTATTGCTGTCTTTTGTCTGCATTCATCACTATCAACTACAGCGCCTAGCCTGCATTGTCAGTTTAATAGGATTGCTAACTTGTGGGTGGGTACTGGTGAATATAGCACCAACACAAATACAGATGGCAAAAGCAATGAAACAAGGGTTGGGAGCAGACTATCTAGAGGGAGTTCCAGTTCAAGTCAGCGCTAAGATGCAAACCCATCCCTTTGACTTAGTTAATGCTTTTCGAGGTATTCCATTAGCCAAAACGCGTCATCAAACAGATATTGTCTTTGCTACGCCTGCGGGAGTGCCTTTAACAATGGAAGTTTACCAACCTCAAGAGGTGGGAAAATATCCAGCAGTAGTAGTAATTTATGGTGGAGCTTGGCAAAGAGGCAATCCTAGCGCCGATCCTGAGTTTAATCAATACATAGCTAATCAAGGATATACAGTCTTTGCCATTGACTATCGACACGCGCCTCAATATCGGTTTCCGGCTCAGTTAGATGATGTGCGTACCGCCCTTGATTTTGTTCGTAAACATGCAGCGGAGTATGAAGCAGATCCAGAACGCATGGTACTTTTTGGACGTTCTGCCGGCGCACATTTGGCAATGCTAGCAGCTTATCAACCAGATGCACCACCTATTCGTGCTGTGGTGAGCTATTACGGCCCTGTTAATTTACCTGAAGGATACAAAGAACCACCACGTCCCGATCCCATAAACGTCCGCGCTGTTTTAAAAGCATTTATAGGTGGTTCTCTCGAAGAATTACCCAATCAGTATCAAATTGCTTCACCGATCGCTTACTTGACGCGCCCTTTACCACCAACTTTACTAGTTTACGGCAGTCGCGATCATTTGGTAGAAGCCCGATTTGGCAGACAGATGTACAAACGTTTGCATCAGTCTGGTAACACAGCAGTTTTTCTAGAAATTCCTTGGGCAGAACACGCCTTTGATGCCGTTTTCAGTGGTGTAAGCAATCAATTAGCCTTATATCATACCGAAAGATTCTTAGCTTGGGCGTTATCCAGCCACTAATTTTAATTACGAATTACGAATTACGAATTACGAATTACGAATTACGAATTACGAATTACGAATTATTTCGGCCAGCGCCAATTGTAGCGATTCCATTCGTAGATACCTTGAATTTCATACTCACCGCCATTGTAGAAGCGGACAAGACAATTGGTTGAAGAGTCATCGCCATCGCTAATTTCATCAACCTGAAGAACCATGCAAGGAAACCATTCCCGCGTACAAGGGCCGTCTTCTTGTACCCATTCCCACAGTGCATTGGAAACTTCAATGCGATCGCCTACTCTCAGTTTCAGTGCATCCTCAAAGTAAGAATACTTATTAAAATGATATGATTCGACACGATTTAACCATTGCAAACCGTAGCTTTGGCGGATAAATTGTACTTTTCCGGAGTCAATATCATGCAACCAGTCGTTAAGTAACTGTACTTTCCATGTGCGATTTTGTTGTTCCTCTGTCCTGACGAACTGTAAAAATATCTCCAACTCTTCTGCGGACAGTTCGTCTAAGGGATTGGTAATATCTACCAAGCTTGATTTAGAGTTTCCCTGAATTTGCTCAACCACTTGCAGTAATATCTGTTTCTGCGTATCAGTGAGAGGACAGCTGGCTGCATCACAATTATTAAAAGCTGCTTCCAATGCTGCTTCAATCTCATCTGGAGTCATAAGTTAATAGCAATTAAGGGTTATTTCATTAATTATTACAAAAGTTAAATTGAACTCTCCAATGTCTCAAGAAAAACGGGTGTAGGGGTGTAGAGGATGCAAAAGTGTTTATTTCGTTTGTGGCGGGTGGTGCGCCGCCAGTGCGTCTACCCTAAGGCAACTCTAAGAAATAAAAATAACCGCTTCAAGTTGTTGACTATTCCCAGTCATCCGTCATCAGTCATCAGCCATCAATGGGATATTTTTTGAGCTACAAGTCCTTTAGTAGTGAAATTCAGGTAAGCTGAGTTTACAAGTTGCATACTGTTGGATTAAGTTACGGGGTCTTTTATGCGGTTGCGCTCACTCACGGTTGTCTTTATTTCCTGCCTAATCGCGTTTCTATCGTGGGTATTTACTCCTCCTGCTGTAGCGCTGACACAGATTAAACTATTTGATGTTACCTATAAGGATTGTCCGCCAGAACTGGCGCAAGGGGCTGTCATCAGTAGTGGTAGTGCGGCTGCCAATTGCTTTATTGTCACTGGCAAGGCGGAAAATGGCACCTCTAAAACAGTCTATGACGCAGATATCTTTGGGCGTATTTATGATGCCAACAACGACTCGGTTATGCAAAATCGCACCCGTCTCGGTTCTATTGCCGAAGTCCCGCCAGGAATCAGTGATTTTGAATTGAGAATTTCTGTACCTGCGAATCAGCCGTTACCTTTGAAGCTGAAGCAGTTTAAAGCCGCAGGATTTAGCGGACAAGTCCGTAAGTGAGTTGTCTATTTAGGTTAACCCAATATTTAGAGCAATTAAAGACTGTAGAGACGCTTTGAAATTAACGTCTCTACAAAAATCTCTATTGAAGTAGTAATTAAAATCCTTGTACAAATGGCAAGGCTGTTAAACTTCTGAGAAAGTCACCAGCTAAAGTCAGCACCAAGAAGGCTAGGATAGGGGAAAAATCCATACCGCCCAAGGGGGGGATAATTGAGCGGAAAAGATTCAGATAAGGGTCTGTTATCTGGCTCAAAGCGGTAAATGGTTGGTTATACCAATTGATATTGGGGAACCAGGTCAACAAAACCCGAATAATTAGCAAGTAGCTATAGATGGTTAAGAACGTAGCAAGCGTAGTAATCAGTAAATTCATGGATAGTGGGGTTTCCTACTAAGTGTTAAAAGGGGTCTTATCATTGATTTTAATTTAGTCTACGCCACGGTGTTGGCAGATTATTGCCGTATTAACCACCATTGGCATCTTCGCTAAATATAAAATACCTCAGGCAGCGTGGCAAAAATAACCATAAAGTGCTGAGTAGAGACGTGATTAATCGCGTCTGTACAAGAGTTATCTCTCCTCTGCCCATCTGCTTTCCTGCCCTACCCCTGCCTTACCCTGCGGGAACGCGCTTGAGCAAACGGGTGACGCTCCTAACGTCGCTAACGCTGCGTTAACGCCACTTGACGACAGTTGCCTCAAGTCGGGAAACTCGCCCACGGCACTGTCTCCTTTATGCCGGGGAACCCGTCTACCGCAGTGGCTCACCTTCTGCCTTCTAGCACTAAGAGTCTTTAGTAAGGGAACGATCGCTAGTAGACTGGGATGAGCCGCCATTGACATTACCCAGATGCTTTCGCACTTCATCAATTGTGGCATTGAGCTGGGCAATTTTATCTTCTAGCGATCGCCGCGCCGTTTCCATTTCTATGCCATCACTATCTGGGGCTATCATCTGACGACGTTTTGCTGATACTTTCTTCGGGCTTGTTGTGCTGTTATTCAGTTCTGTCTCCTCTTCAGCAGTCAATTGCGGATCGCGTCGAGAAGCTAGCACAGATCCTAGAATACCACCAACTACGCCACCGACAAACGCTCCTGCTAAAAAACCACTGGCAAAACCATCACGCTGACTCATAAGTTTACCGCCTTGAAGAAACTTTGCAATTTTTTACATCATGTAGTTCAGCTATTTTCCTTCCCTAGCTGCATACTAGCTTAAGTCCCAAAGGTGCGATCGCCTGCATCTCCCAATCCCGGTACAATATATCCTTTACTATTGACTGTTTCATCAATAGTAGCTGTGTAAACTATCAAACCAGGATACGTGGCATTCAATTTCTGTAATGCTGGGGGAGCCGCAACCACACAAACAATTCGCGTCAAGCTTGGATCGATACCCCGCTGTGTCAATTCTGCCATTGCAGCCATTATCGAACCTCCCGTTGCTAACATCGGATCGGTAATTAATACCCGTGTTTGGGGGTCAAATTTCTCTGGCAATTTGTTCAAGTAACATGCAGGTTCTAGCGTCTCTTCATCTCGCACCAAGCCAAGATGGTAAATCGAAGCCAAAGGCAACAGAGTTTGCGCTCCCTCTAGCAATCCTAAGCCTGCTCGTAAAATCGGTACAACCGCCACAGGTATCTCTGGATTAATCAAAGTTGCCGGACAGGAATCCAGAGGACTCTGCACTGTTATCTCTAAAGTCGGCAACCATTCTCGTGCAGCTTCGTAAGTTAGCCATCGCCCCAACTCAGTCATTGCACTACGAAATAATACTGAAGGTGTAGCAGCATCGCGGGCAACTGCCAACCAGTGCTTGATTAGGGGATGGGGTGGAACGTAAACACGCAGTTGTGGCATCATAGCCAGAAATAAGCACTATTTATTGTACTAGAACTGAAAGATAATAATACTCTTTCCTGCGTACTGCTGACAGCTAAAATCAACACCTCATTTTTATTGAAAATATTTTTCATTAATAGTTGACAGCTATTCTCAATCAAAGTTATATTATTAGTCAGTGTTCTCCTCTCTTTAAGGATCGGCAGACGGGATTAGCCAGCGGTAGCAGGCTCGTCCCTCTTTTTTTGTTATTGGTCATTGGTCGAGGGAAAATAAACAACTGACAACTGACTATTGTACAGACGCGATTAATCGCGTCTGTACAGACAACTGACAAAAATGCAAGATATTGATGTAATTGTTATTGGTTCTGGTATTGGTGGCTTGGTGACAGCAACTCAGCTAGCAGCGAAGGGCGCTAGAGTGCTGGTACTAGAACGTTATTTAATTCCAGGTGGTAGTGCTGGCTACTTTGAACGTCAAGGCTATCGATTTGATGTTGGAGCGTCAATGATTTTTGGTTTGGGACAGAATGGCACCACCAACTTACTCACTCGCGCCCTTGATGCTGTAAACGTCAGTCAACAAACAATTGTCGATCCCGTACAGATTCATTATCATCTGCCCAACGGATTAGACATCAAAGTTGACCGGATTTATGATAATTTTTTGCAAAATCTTATTGCTTATTTTCGCCATGAAGAACAAGGGATTCGTCGCTTTTATGACGAATGCTTCAAGGTGTTCAATTGCCTCAATAGCATGGATTTGCTGTCGTTAGAAGAACCTCGGTATCTCATGCGAGTATTTTTCCAGCATCCTTTGGCATGTCTCGGTTTAGTTAAGTATCTGCCCCAAAATGTTGGAGATGTCGCAAGGCGCTACATCAAAGATCCCCTGTTGTTGAAATTTATCGATATGGAGTGTTATTGCTGGTCGGTGGTGACCGCTGACATGACACCAATGATTAATGCTGGAATGGTCTTTTCTGACAGGCATTATGGGGGAGTTAACTATCCCAAAGGCGGGGTAGGACAAATTGCTCAAAAATTGGTAGAGGGTTTAGAAAAGGCTGGAGGTAAGATTCATTACCAAGCCAGAGTCACGAAAATTATCACAGAACGAGGACGAGCTGTAGGCGTGCAACTAGCTAATGGTCAAGTCTATCGAGGTAAACGCATAGTTTCTAATGCTACACGTTGGGATACTTTTCATAAATTACTACCTGTAGAGAAAATACCCAGTAATGAGAAAAAATGGCAACAATCTTATGAAAAATCACCAAGTTTTTTGAGTTTGCACATGGGGGTGAAAGAGTCGGTGTTGCTGACTGGGACAGAGTGCCATCATATAGTTCTAGAAGATTGGCAGAAAATGGCAGCACCGACAGGCACAATTTTTGTTTCGATTCCCACGTTACTCGACCCAGATTTAGCGCCTGTGGGCTATCATATCATTCATGCCTTTACACCTCACTGGATTGATGATTGGCAGGGATTATCTGCGAATGAGTATGAGGCGAAGAAAGAAGAGGTAGCTTGGCAAATCATTGACCGACTAGAAAAGATTTTTCCTGGTTTAGATGCTGGCTTGGATTATTTGGAGGTGGGGACACCCCGCACCCATCGCCGCTTTTTAGGGCGAGAGGATGGCACCTATGGGCCAATTCCCCGGCGCAAGTTGCGGGGGTTATTGAAAATGCCATTTAATCGCACAGCTATTTCAGGACTTTATTGTGTAGGAGATAGTACTTTTCCAGGGCAGGGTTTGAACGCGGTGGCATTTTCCGGCTTTGCTTGTGCCCATCGCATTGCTGTTGATTTGGGACTTTAGTAAATATTTAATTTCGCTCAGCTACTTAACAGCTTATTTCAGGAATAACTTACGTAAAAAACCGAGTAAATGGATAGCAAAATCTATCTTTAGCTGAGTTTTACGTGCGGTATCGATGTCCTGTGAGATTTTCTGTAACTCAGCTAGATTTTGTTGATTGATGCCAATGATATTTACCCTAAATATTGAAGCTCTGACACTATTGAGAGTATTCTTGCATTCGGCAACCACCAAACTCAACTGGTTCACTTGCTCCCAGTTTTTTTGCTCTTGGGCGTTGAGCAGTTCAAATTGTAGCTGAGATAGAATCTCCTGTAATTTTTCTTCTGTGTTGCTCAACTGTTGCGAGTTGATTTGATTACTAGGGATTGCTTGTAATTGAGAAATAATAGCTGCAAAAATATCTAAAATGTTATTACTTTGTAAATCACCGAGTTTGCGAGCATTAGTCATAATTAATTACCTTGACTATTTTATTGACATCGAGGATTTTGTAACTGTGTTTGTCTATTGCCAAAAGATGTTTCTTTGAGAAATTTATTCAATGTTGAATCTTCATTGATTGATTTTTCAATAATATTAATCTTAGTTGCTATTTCACTGTAGTCTCTACCAGTAAACCTAGAAGTTATCCCAATAATTTGAGTAACTCTAGTAGCAATAACTTCAAACTTCAGATGAGGATATTCATCTATAAGTTTTGAGAGTTTTTGTCCAGTGTCAGCTGCTGTCAGAAGCTTAGATATAGACTCGTTTATAACTTGTTGTTCAGTAGCATTAACTTTTAGCCACTCATTTACTTGTTCCGCAACTTGATTCTTAATTGATTCTGCTTCTGGTTGTGAGGAAACGTTTAAACTTCTATACTGTTCGCGGAGATGCTGTAGTTTAAAACTGATGTTCACTCGGCGCGGATCGCTTGGTTTTGGGGGATGTTCTTGAATTTGTTTAGCTAAGAGTAGCATTTTTACTGTTAAACAACGTGCTGGTGTAGCAGTTCGTTCTACTAACTTTGCACTACCAAAATCAATGGTTTCTAGCTTATTAAATATCTCTACAGATATATCATATTCCGCTTTTAAATCATCTAAAGCTTTATCTAAGTCGGATGGTTGTATATGTTGCTGATTTTCCCTAGTGATAATTTTATTGACTTCTCTAGGACTTCTGAAATTAATACTAGGATCGTTTAATAATTGTTCAACCACAAACTCATTAGATGTTTTGGTATCTATAAGTGGCTCGTTCAGTTCATAGATTTTTTTAACTGATGTAATCGCATCAACTGCTTGGTCTCGAAAATTCTCCGCAGTTAATCGCAGCATTGCTCTTTTTTCTGGCGTACAACTGCAAAGGGTAACACTAGCGGTCAAAGCAACTAGACAAAATCTCCATACGGTTGCTTGCCGGAGATTACAAACTTTCATAGGTATTCTTAGTTGTGTAAAGATATGGTTGGACTGATTTACCGCCCTTTGTGCATATTTGCGTAGAGTATCATAGAAAAATTGGGTGGAAAGCAAATATACTTATTAAATTAATACTGCAAGCGATCGCTTTTCTCAGTCACTAGTGCATAATTTTGACAAATCGTCAATATTATGTTTTATTAGTGAACGTTTTTGTTGGTTGCTAAAACCTCCTCACACACAAACTTGTCACTAAATGTTAGTTACACCGAAAGTAAACATTGCAAAAACAAGCTGGCTGCTTTCCAGCTTTTTAAGTGTTTTTCTGCTTGGCTCTAGCGTCAAAGCTGCTACAATCGCCAATTGGCATTTTGATAGCAATCGCAATCATCTGAACTTCACCACAGATGAAAATGTTCAACCCAAAGTGCAACTGCTTGCAAACCCGACTCGTCTAGTAATTGATTTACCAGGAGTTAATTTAGGATATCCACAAGTCAGTCAAAAGGTGGGGTTAGTAACTAAAGAAGTTCGCATACAACAATTGAACGCAGATACTACGCGCATACTAATTACCCTCGCACCCGGTTATACTTTTGATCCAGCACAAGTAAAGCTGCAAGAACAATCACCCAACTCTTGGTCTTTGCAGTTACCTCAACCGATACGATTGGCTATAAGTCAACCAATTACGCCAGAAGTTGCGACGAACCAATCAAGTACTACACCAACAGTTACTGATAGCAATTTGTTTGCTGGTGTGGTTCCCATGCATTCATCAATGAAGGTGCTGGAACCTCAAATTAAAACCTTGATGGCGCGGTACGGTTTTCTCAAAACAGGAATGTTTTTCCTAGATTTGGATACTGGGGATTATCTAGATATTGGGGGCGATCGCGTCTTCCCCGCTGCGAGTACAATCAAACTGCCAATTCTCATTGCTTTTTTTCAAGATTTAGATGCTGGTAAAGTCACACTTGATGAAATGCTGACCATGCGGCGTGACTTAGTAACCAATGGTTCTGGAGTTATGCAGTATCAGCGAGTCGGCAAGAAGTACACTGCTTTGGAAACCATTAACAAGATGGTGACTATCAGTGACAATACAGCTACCAACATGATTATCGATCGCTTGGGCGGTGCGGCGCGACTCAATCAGCGTTTTCGTAGTTGGGGACTGAAAGACACGGTAATTCGGCATCTTTTAGCCGACCTCCGAGGAACCAATACTACAAGTTCGCAAGATATGGCGCGGGTGTTGGCTTTATTGGTGAATGACAAACTTGTTTCCTCAACTAGTAAAGAGCAGGCTTTGGATATTCTGCGTCGCACCACCATTCACACACTGTTACCAGCTGGTTTAGGCAAAGGTGCAGTCATTGCCAACAAAACGGGAGATATCGGTTTTCTCATCGGGGATGCAGGATTTGTCACTATGCCTAGTGGCAAACGTTATCTGGCAGCTATCTTCGTCAAACGTCCGTATAAAGATGTCAGGGGAAGAGACTTTATTCGTCAAGTTTCTCACCTTGTCTACGATTATCTGAATCAGCCTAACCCAGTTGCTACGGTTAATTCTCCTGATAGTGCTACGAGGTAAAAGCATTCTCGTTTAATGTATGCTAGCTGTGGTAGTTTTTCTGCCACAGCAGAAGAGGCAGGGGGAGATGAGCGTAGTAGCTAAATCATCCCGCAAATATGCAACACCGATTGCTTGTGCTGTAGCCCAAGAACTAAAAAGGCGAAATTACCCCACAGAATTACTAGATGGTGATGTTGTTCGCAACCATCTTTCACAAGGACTAGGCTTTAGCATTTCTTAACAAAAGAGTGAAAAGCCTATTTGTTGGCTGCTGCTGACGACGCTGGCTGTAGTCACATTTGAACATCTAATCTATTTGATTCCTGGGATTAAGCGGCAGTAGTTTGAGGTAACTAACTAATGATTTGAATTTTACTTGCTGCTTTTGTAGCCTTTTCTCGCGCTTCTTGAATATTTGCAGCTTTTGCTAAAGCTACTCCCATACGTCGATAAGGATAGGCTGTGGGTTTCCCAAATAGCCTGATGTCTACATCTTTTTCTGACAATGCTGCGGCTATACCTGTAAAAGTAATTGAATCTGATTTTTCAGAAGCTAAAATAACGGCACTGGCTGATGAACCCAACTGTTCTATATGGGGAATGGGTAAACCTAAAATTGCTCGCAAATGTAATTCAAATTCATTGAGATTTTGTGAAATTAATGTCACCATACCTGTATCGTGGGGTCTAGGAGAAAGTTCAGAAAATATCACTTCATCTTCGGTGATGAAAAATTCTACGCCAAAAATTCCGGCTCCTCCTAAGGCATCGGTGACTTTTGTGGCTATTTCTTGGGCTTGCAATAGCTTTTCTTCAGAAATACCTGCTGGTTGCCAAGACTCTTGATAATCTCCTCGTTCTTGGCGATGACCGATGGGAGAACAGAATATTGTTGGTGCATTCCATTGTTTAATTGTTAGTAAAGTTATCTCGATTTCAAAGTTGATAAATTCTTCAACTATAACTTTTTGGCTGTCACCTCTAGAGTTGGCGATCGCATAATTCCAAGCTTTCTCAACTTCGCTTTTATCTGATACTGTAGACTGTCCTTTCCCAGAGGATGACATCACAGGTTTCACAACATTGGGAAAGCCAATTTCATCAGAAACAGCAATCAGTTCTTCTAGGGTTAATGCATAGCCATATTTAGCAGTTCTGATGCCTAATTCTTGATGTGCTAGTTCCCTAATTCGGTCGCGATTCATTGTGTAGTTAGTTGCCGCCGCAGTTGGAATAACAGTAATGCCTCGTTGTTCAAATTCCAGCAGTTTTTCTGTTCTAATTGCTTCAATTTCTGGTACAATGAAATCAGGCTGATGTTTCCTCACTACAGCTTCTAAATCATCAGCACTCAGCATAGAAATAACTTCATTACAGTCCGCTACTTGCATAGCAGGAGCGTTGGCATAGCGGTCAACGGCAATTACATAATTACCAAGGCGTTGAGCAGCAATTACAAATTCTTTGCCTAGTTCTCCCGAACCCAATAGCATTAATTTTTTAGGCAGTTGAATTGAATTACTCATAACTTATACAATTTAATTGCTATTCAATAATTTTAACGTGAGTTGGATGAACCACATCATATCTGTTTAGTTAGCCGTATTACCAAATCTATTTATTTTCTAGTGTAAATACAGTTTCAACCATCAATCTTTGACGATCGCCTCCTATATAATCAAGATTTGCAGACCAATTTAGAATATCTTTTATTTCTCTTGCTTGAGTTGGAACTAGCTTATTACTAACCACTATTCGCCTTATTGCTAATAAAGCAGCATATTGTCCGAAAGGTGTCTCTAAAATACCTATTGCTCTGGAAAGTAATAAATTTACGTATTCAGTTGATGCTTGCCACTCAATATATTTGTAAGCAGATAAGCGTTCTCCTCCTCTATCACTGTTTAGTTTTGCTAGAACAGGAAAATCTACAGTTTTAGGAATTAAAGCCCACATCACTGATGAAATTTCACGCATTAATTTTGTCCGCTCTTTTCCAGAAGGCATTTCGTCTCTAACTTTGTCGTAATAATTGCCTAATTGATCTATTCGTTTCAGTGCTTCTGTTGAATCAATATCACTTGTAGCATTAACTAAGGTAATAGCCTCTCTATAGCGTTTTTCGACCTGTTGATATATTTCTTCAGAAGTTAGATTTGTAGAGCCAGCGCTCCAAATTTTTTCTTCGTAGTTCTTTGATGCTTCTTCTACACCATATCTAAGTTTAATTTTGAGTAAGCTAGTCTCAACTTCTTCGATGCCTTGCTGACGCAACCAATTCAAAGAACTTTTTAATTGTGGAAACAGTGAAATAAACCAGGGGAGTAAAACGGGAAGCCAAAGAAGAAAAACAAGAGCTAAAGTTACTGATGTAACTTTCAATTCAACAGAAAAACTCCAAATATTAGTATTGATTTTATCTGATTTGAGAGAAATCTTGAGAAGACTTAATATTACGAGAGTTAGGATAGTAATTAAGTATTTTTTCTTTAATGAAGAAGAAAAGTTCGGACTGATAGCAAGTTGGTTATCTTGATTAACTTTTCGATTGGAGTTATTATTCATTTAAGTTCACTTTTAAGTTTGCAGGTGCAGTCTCTCACTAAAAAACACATTATATGAATGGCAAAGACTTTTCGCCAAGGCTAATCAGTTAAAAGATGTTTTAAAAGTCAAAAAGAGAAGAAAATCATACAAGTCGTCGAACCATAATCCATATCATCGCAATATAGATGAAAGTCTCGGAAGTTTCAGGTAGCCTTTTAGGCTATCTTTTGGCGATCATCTTAACAAACAGCACTTGATTTTAGAATTTCGACTTTTTAGTTATCTTCTACTGAAGAGTTAAATTTAGCACTACGCAGTTGTAAATCTTTACGTTGTAGTTCGGTCAATCCAGTTTCCATACTAAACTGACATCCTTCTACTAAAGTATCTAACCAAATAGTCTCATTGAGAGTTGCACCTCTTAAATCTGCATTTCTTAAGTCAGCTTTTGTAAAATTGGCAAATAGCAAGTCTGCATTTACTAAACTACTATTTTGTAGGTTGGCTTTTGATAAATTTCCCCTGATAAAATTTACTTCATCTAAAACTAAATTAGATAAATCTGCCCCAACTAAATTGGGAAACTTTAGCTCATTGGGATTTTTAAAAAACCGCATTATACAATTTATATTTGCCTCATTGAGACGCATTTTCGTTAAAAAATCATAACGACCTAAACCTAGTGATTGCAGAGTTTGCAGGCGTTTGAGGGGACTTTGTTCTAAAAATTGAATGGCTGTATAGCGGAGAGATTCATTAGAAATATTTATCATTTTTTAATTAATGTTTTTAGAAACTATTGATAAAGTAAATTTTAATTTTGTAGGGTGTGTTACGACGTGATGCGACTAAGTAAAGCGATAATTATATTTTTGCCGTAACGCACCGAGATAAATGGTGCGTTGCGCTTCGCTATAACGCACCCTACTGGCGTGTCAAGGCTAAAGTAGTGCAATAGAAAAATTCGATTATGTGTCTAAACTTCAATTTTTCAGAGATTTTTAATGCAACATTTTAGCCTTGCCATGCCACTACTGGCATGGCAAGGCTAAAATAGTGCAATAAAGTTGGTACAAAATGGGGTAAGCTAATGGGGAAAGGTCGTAGAGATAAAGTGTTACTGAATACCGAACAGAGGCAAAAACTAGAATCTCTGAGTCGCAATGGATAT
>NZ_JAVRBR020000074.1:0-16462 GCF_034531165.2 Dendronalium sp. ChiSLP03b
GATTCTAATGCAACATTTTAGCCTTGACACGCCACTACTGGCGTGTCAAGGCTAAAGTAGTGCAATAGAAAAATTCGATTATGTGTCTAAACTTCAATTTTTCAGAGATTTTTAATGCAACATTTTAGCCTTGCCATGCCAGTAGGGTGCGTTACGCTGTCGCGTTAACACACCCTTGTCTTTTAGAAGTGATAGCTTACCAATTCCACATGATTGGGCTGTCATCGAGATGGTCGGTCACAATGCGCCCTATAGAATCGATTTGTGCAATTTCATCCGCAGAAAGTTTAACATCAGCAGCTAGAGCATTGTCTATTGCTTGTTCGGGATAACGCGCACCAGCGATGTCTAACGACAAGCCGCCAAGCGTCTACGCATTTGTTTGGGGTTGAGCAATTAACCAAGCCAATGACAACTGAGCCAGGCTACAATTGTGACTCTCTGCAATCGGACGCAATTTGTCTAAAGCTTGTTGAGCGCGTTCAAAGTTTTCACCTTGAAACAGCTTATTACTAGCACAGTTATCTTCTGGAGCAAATTTCTGACCAGGAACAAATTTTCCAGTTAGCAATCCCTGTGCTAAAGATGAATAAGCCAAGATGGAAATATTGTTTTCGATACAATAAGGTTTTGCATCCGTGTCCACCTGCCGCCAAAATAAAGAATAAGGGGGTTGTAAGCTATCAATACGTCCGTATTTTGCTGCTTCTGCCAATTGAGTGCGGGAAAAGTTGGATACACCAATCGCTCGGATTTTTCCTTGCTCTTTTAGCAGCGTCAAAGCGCTCATAGTTTCCTCAATTGGCACTATTTCACTATTAAAAGCCCCGGAGGGCCAATGAATTTGGTAAAGGTCGATATAGTCCGTTTTGAGGTTTTGCAAAGAGCGATGCCTGCGGCGGGCTGCGCCTACGCAAGCTGCAATCACTTGGTCGTACTTGAGATGGTTGGCGAAAACTTTCGTGGCATACTCCACGCGATGTCTGGCGACAAGCCGCTAAGAGCGTCTACGCGCACATCAGATAAAGCTTCGGCTACAATGCGCTCAGAATGTCCTTCACCGTAAACTTCAGCAGTATCAACTGTAGTTATACCAGCTTCAAATGCAGCTCGGATTGTTTTAATCGAGTCAGCATCTTCGATTCCCACCCACATCTTTTTACCGGCTTGCCAAGTACCCATAAAGATAGGTGTGATTTGCACGTCTGATGTACCTAGTGTTCGCTTTTCCATAATGGTTCCCTAACTCATATTCCCGGATAGTTTCATACTTTAACGGGCTTAGCTTGAAATTAAATCAGAATTACAGTAGATGCTGATGCCATTGACTACAACCTTACATGCTCTCAAAGAATGGGCAGTTGCCGTAAATGCCTTGGAAAGCGGTCAAACAATTATGTTGCTGCGTAAAGGCGGTATTCATGAAAGACATGGACGTTTCCAAGTTGCTCACGAGCAGGTTTTGCTCTACCCGACTTATGAACATCAACAGCCTTTTTTACTCAAGGCTGAATATGCTAATCTTGTTTGCCCTGTAACTCCTGGTTGGCATCCAGAAACAGTTCGCATCGGTGGTTGGGCGAAAATTACCGATATTATGCCAATTAGTGACGAGTCAACTGTCAGCGCCTTGCTCCCCTTTCATATTTGGAACGAGTCTTTTATTAGCGATCGCTTAAACTGGAAACCACGTCAGCCACTGTATATTCTGCTTCTGAGAACTTACACATTACCCCAAGTGGAAGAAATTTTTTATCGCCATGAATACGGTGGTTGTAAATCGTGGATTGATTTAGCACAGCCTTTGAAGTTACAAGGCTCGCAACCAGTTTTGTCAGACTCTAAATACACTCAGTTAGTAGAGGAAATTCGCAAAATTGTTGGCGATAAATTTTACGTTCCATCCCTGTGATCGTAATTCGTAATTAAGACACACAGAACAAGGCTTGATACAGAAATATTGAATGTTAGAGAATAAGCGCCCAAAATTTAATAAGTTTTGGGCGCTAAATCTAAATATATCTGTTGAGATTACAATCCCATCTAAATTGTCTACCTTGTCCCCCTTGTCCCCGCGTCCCTTCTTGAGTGGGCAATTTTAGGTATCTACATTATTGTAGTCATCTAAACAAACTGTCTTAATCCTACATATATCCCAAAAAAGTAGTAATCGATACATACATCAACCAAGACCACAGATAATATTAGAAAAAACTTGCCCTTATGGTAAGGAGAAGGACAGTAAGTTTTTGCCTTTTTATCTCTGTAGTTTACGGAAAGCCGTCCAGATGAACTGTAGGTATTTAAGTGATAGTACTATTTGGGTTTGTAGATAAGTGGACACATACTGGGAAGATTAAAAAATTATCCCACAAGGGCGAGGCAGGTATTGACAAAATTCTGCCATTATGCAAAATAAGCTAAAAGTAAAGGAGTTTGCCATGCATCGACACATGTGCTGGTTATCTAAGTTTGGCAACGATGAAGAGAAAATTCTGCATTTGCAAGCCGCGCCCAATCAGCCTTGGCGGCCCTACACAGCTTTTCCGCAATATGCGGTACCAGATTATCAGATACCAGGTGGTTCTAAAGGTTGGGCAACTTATCAAAAACTTCTCAAAGCAGGCTGGACACTAGTACCTAGTGCAAGAGCAAATGAGTTTAGTAGCCAATACTCAGAATCAAAATTCACTGGTCAATAGTCTAATGAAGGCAGAAGGCAGAAGTTAAGAAAGCTTAAAACATGAAAGTCTTCTTTCTAACTGCATAATTATTTTTGCCATACTGCACTAGGTTTTAAAAACCTCTGACAGAACCTTCCCCGCGAGGATCGGCTGCTCCTTCTAAGCTGCCATCGGCTGTGACAACGATCGCGTTAGCATTACCCCAAGGATTAGTTTCTTTAATCTTGTGTCCGCGACGGCGCAGTTCTTGCAAAGTCAGAGCATCCAAACCCCAAGGTTCGACACGCAATTCATCAGGCAGCCACTGGTGATGTATGCGTGGGGCAGAAACAGCTGCGCCCACATCCATATTGTACGCCAGCACATTCAGCACAACTTGCAAAACCTGAGTAATGATGGTGCTACCACCAGGCGTACCCACTGCCATCCGGAGGCGGTTATTGTCGGTGATAATTGTCGGAGTCATGCTGGATAGAGGAGTTTTGCGGGGGGCGATGGCATTGGCATCGTTACCAACCAAACCAAAAGCATTCGGTACTCCCGGCGCAGCAGCAAAATCATCCATCTCATTGTTGAGTACAATTCCAGTTCCCGGTGTCACCACACCAGCGCCAAAGCCAAGATTAATTGTGAAAGTTAAACTCACAGCATTATGCTGCTCATCCACAACAGTCAGGTGACTAGTTTCAGGAGATTCATGCTGAGTTGCGTGCAGTTGTCGAGACTGGTAAGGTAGCGGGATGATATTGTTTCCCTGTGTTTGAGTATCAACTTCACTAAAGCGTTGGAGGATTTCTGGAGTTACAGGCTTAACCTCAGTTGCAGGTTGAGCCTTTTGCATATTTATTTCTTGGCGACGTTTTTTGGCGTAGGCGGGGCTAATTAATTGTTGTACGGGGACTTTGACAAAATCTGGATCGCCTAAATATTGAGAGCGATCGGCGTAAGCAATCTTCATTGCTTCTATCATTAGATGTAAAGCGTCGGGGTGATGCCATCCCAAAGATTTCAAATCGGTGTCCCCAATAATGTTTAAAATCTGCAATAGGTGAACACCTCCTGATGAAGGTGGCGGCATTGAGCAAACTTTAGCTTTGCGAAAATTGCCACAAACGGGAGTACGCCAGATTGGTTTGTAAGCTTTCAAGTCTGCCAGAGTAATTAAACCACCGTTTTTTGCCATATCAGTAGCGATCGCCTGGGCAATTGTACCAGTATAAAAACTTTGGGGATTCTGGGCGATTGCTTGTAATGTTCGTGCCAAATCACGCTGTACCAGCCTTTCCCCAGGCTGGTAAAATTCACCATTGCGAGTGAAAATATCCCGCGCCGCTGGATTGTTGAGAATTACTTGTTTACGCGGTTGGTTCGCTTGCAAAGAACGCCAAGTTGCTACATCACCGATAATAAAGCCATCTTCAGCCAGAGCGATCGCGGGTTTCACGACTTCTTGCCAAGGCAACTTCCCATAGCGACGATGCACTTCATACATTCCCGCCACAGTTCCTGGTGTCGCCACTGCCAAATAACCGTTTACACTTGCATTTGGACGCACCTTACCTTGTGCATCCAAATACATATTTCTTGTCGCTTTTAAAGGTGCGCGTTCGCGGAAGTCTAGCGCTTTGATTTCGCCCATTTTTTCCGAATGCATCAGCAAAAATCCCCCGCCACCAATTCCTGCTGAGAAAGGTTCAACCACAGAAATTGCAAAGGTTGTGGCTACGGCTGCATCAACTGCATTACCACCCTTGCGTAACATTGAAATTCCCGCCTCACTTGCTAAAGGATGGGCCGATACCACCATTGCCTTTTTGCTGCGTAAGGGTAAAGTAAAAGCAGCCGATGCAACTTGGCTGTACAAGAGAATGCCAAAGGAAAAAACAGCGATCGCCACCTGCTGGGATTTGGCAACAATACGCTTGCTCGTATAATTTTTTCTCAGAAGTGATGTACAGTTTCTCATAAAATTTCCTAAAAGTTACATATGATATTTTGGAGCGCTCGCGAACCACTACATAAGTAACTTTTGATAGAAGCGCACTTTAAGTAATTATGCACTAATTTTGCTATGGCAATCCAAATTGAAACGTGAGAAGATACGGAGGTTAAAAGTATTTATCAGCTTTCTTAATTAATTTGATAGCGATCGCACATGGTCAGATGAGTTTTGGCTTAGTTGCGTTTTAATTCAAGCTATGAAATATGGGTTTCGTGTGTCGTTGTAATCAAATAAATCTCGCTCAACATGAGTCACGGTGTTTTCTCACGACTCAATTAGGATTGCTATATGCTGATTCTCCTCACCTTTTCTCAGGATCGCCTAGAATTATTCACCAGTTGGGATGTCGATACCGTACTGAAAAAAATCGATCGTTCTGACAATATCTGGTTGCGCTGTGTTCGCTTCCGCGATCGCACTGGAACGGCCAAAATTATTCAGCATTTTGGACTTAATCCCTCTCGTGTGGATATGATTTTCAACCATTCCCCTCTAGGAATTGATGAAGATATAGAAGATTGTTTATTTGATAGCTATGAAATTCTAACTCATCAAATAAAAAATCGAGAGTTTGAGGTGGCGCGTGGCAGTATTGTAGTTGGAACGAATTTTATCATCACTTTTGAAATTACTGAAGTAAAAATATTCAACATCCTAACTAATAATCTTCAAAAGCGAACTATAGATATTCCCAAATGGGGAATCGACTACTTGTTATATCTCATTTTTAAAGAAATTTTAAATAATTACTATACTGTATTTGACTATATTTCTAGACAACTTGATGATTTAGAAGATGAAGTTTTAGAAAAATCTGGTGACGAGTCAACGTACAAAAAAATTGCTACGATGAGGCAATCTACTCGTTCCGGACGACGTAATTTTCAAAGTATTAAGTCACTACTGGCTATGATGGATTACGAAGATTTCCAATGGATTACCCAGCCAGTCAAGGTACTATTCAAACAAGAATTGGTTCATCACATTGATAATCTCTGGCAAGAATATCAAGCTCTCAGAGCCTGGATGTCAGAATTAATGGAAATTCAACGCGATAACATTGCTAGCAAAACCAGTGAACGAATTAATCGCTTGACTATCCTCTCGACTACATTCTTACCAATTACTTTTATTACTGGCTTCTATGGTATGAATTTTAAATATATGCCGGAATTAGAGCAACCGTGGGCTTATCCTACTATTATCAGCATCATAGCATTAATTGTGATTGGTAGTATTGTGTATGCTAAACAACAACGTTGGTTGTAGTGTCCATTCAATTAGAGAGCATCCCAAATGTATAAATTTAATTTAGATATGTAATTGTGACGTACCCATGAGGATGAGAAAATTTCTACTTTTCCCTCTGTGTATGAGTCAAACCTAATCCCTTAGATTTCCGAAACTCGCGTACAACTTCTTTAATATCCTGCAACTCACCCTCAACTAAATAGTTTAATTGTCGCATTTCATCTGCTGAAATCTTTCCAGATAATTGAGCGATCGCTTGGCTTAATTGTGGATATTTTTTTAATATTCCTTGTCTAATAATTGGCGTAGCTTCATAAGGAGGAAAATACTGCTTATCATCCTTCAATACCACTAATCCCAAGCGAGAAATCTGCCCATCAGTGGAATTCCCAGCTACCATATCTACCTGTTTCTGAATCAGCGCCCGATATATTAAACCCAAGTCCATAATTTGGGGTGATTTAGAAAAACGTAAATCATAGGTTTTAGCTAATCCTGGAAAGCCATCTTCTCGTTCTAAAAACTCGTAGCCAAAACCGCCGCGCCACTTGGGTGTATACTGAGCAGCCTGAGAAAGATTTTGAAGATTATAGCGCTTGGCATCTTCACCTCGAATAATCATTGCAAAAGTATTTTCAAAACCCAAACTTGGCATCACTTCTAAATTAAATTGTTGGGCGTATGCTTGTTTTAACTTTTTGTAAACTGCTTTGGGATCGTTAATAGTTTTTTGTTTTAAAATTCCAGTAAAAGCTGTACCTGTATATTCTACATATGCGTCAATTTTACCAGCAATAATAGCATTATGACAGACAAAAGACCCACCCAAGCGAGGGCGACGAGCTACGTTTAAATTAGTTGTTGCCTCTATTTGCTGGGCTAAAAATTCACCTAAAATATCTTGCTCGGTGAAGTCCTTAGAAGCTACAACAATGTCACCACTACTATTATTTAAATTGTGATTACAACTGGCAGTTACGACTGCCAATACAAAAATTACTAAACACAAGACAAATAATCTTTTCATAAATTATTTTATTTGTACAAAAAAGTATTAAAGCAAAATTTAGAAGTCAGTTATTAAAATTAAAACAGGCTTTCTATCTGGTTTTTTCCCCTAGGTTGTATACTTCAGTCAATCGCAAACTGCTGTGTTTTTGAATTTACTTGTAAATAGCAACTTGCTGGCAAAATTTTTAATTTTTAATTTTTAATTTATTCTCCAACCATC
This sequence comes from Dendronalium sp. ChiSLP03b, assembly GCF_034531165.2. NCBI lineage: Bacteria > Bacillati > Cyanobacteriota > Cyanophyceae > Nostocales > Nostocaceae > Dendronalium > Dendronalium sp. ChiSLP03b. The sequence continues at coordinate 7,169 of NZ_JAVRBR020000074.1, forward strand.
CAATTACCAAGTCAGCAACTAATGCAATTACCGCCGCCGGAATTGCCCCAGCTAAAATCAATTCATTATTCACTACTGCAATTCCGCGAAAAATAAACACTCCCAAGCCACCAGCACCAATTGCTGCTGCAATAGTTGCAATTCCAATGGCAATTACCGTTGCTACCCTGACACCCGCTAAAATCACTCCCATTGCTAAAGGAATCTCTACTTGTAACAGCAATTGTCTGTCTGTCATTCCCATGCCTTTCCCCGCTTCCCGAATCGCTGGATCTACATTCACGATCCCTGTGTAAGTGTTGCGAATGATTGGTAAAAAAGAATATAAAGTCAAAGCAACAATTGCTGGTATAACACCAATACCGCCAATGACAGGTACAGGAATCAGTAAACCAAATAGTGCCAAACTGGGAATAGTTTGTAGAATATTCGCTATGCCGATAATTGGTTGGCGGAGGTTAGTTTTGCGTGTAATCAAAATACCTAATGGAATGCCTACAAGTGTAGCAATTCCAATAGCGATACCTACTAAAAATAAGTGTTCTAAGGTATGCTGAAAAATTTCTGGGGCATACTTAATCAAAAAAAAATCTTTCATAATGTGTCTTGCACTAAACGCAGACATTGGAGAAAGGCAAGGCTTTCTGGATGTTGCGATCGCATAAATTCATCCTTTGTCCCCAATACTATCAATTCTCCGCCATACATTAAACCAATTCTTGAGGCCAAAACAAAAGCTTCTTGAATATCGTGGGTAACAAAAACAACTGTCTTGCCTAATTCTTGCTGTAACCGCCGAAACTCCTGTTGAATTTCTAAACGCGTAATGGGATCGAGTGCCCCAAATGGTTCATCCATCAACAACATTGGCGGATCTGCTGCTAACGCCCTAGCTACACCCACCCTTTGCTTTTGCCCTCCAGACAGTTCGTGAGGATAACGCCCAGCAAATTGTACCGGATTTAACCCTACCAACTGCAATAATTCATAAACCCGCATTTTAATCTGTTTCGGTTTCCAGCCTTCCAAAGTTGGAACTAAACCGACATTGCGTTCCACAGTGAAGTGGGGAAATAAACCAGTTTCTTGAATTACATAACCAATCTTGCGCCGCAGTTTAATTTCATCCCATTGGGTTGTGGGAGTGCCATCAAATAAAACTTCGCCTTGCGTGGGCGTGAAAAGGCGATTAATTAATTTCATTGTCGTAGTTTTGCCGCTGCCACTACGTCCGAGTAATACTAGTGCTTCTCCCTGACGAATGGAGAAATTTAGATTAGACACCAAAGGACGGTGGTTGCGGCTAAAGCTGACATCGCGGAACTCAACAGCAGTTTGGTTATTTTGTCGCATCGTTGACTAACAGTACAAGTTGCTATACTTCGACTTTAGCCAATTAAGTAAGCCGACAGAATTAATTACATACTAATTTATTGAGAAGAAGGCAATAGGCAATGGGGGAAACGCTTGCCTCTTACCTAGATTTTGTGTGATTAATTGCGTCCAACTACTTAAATAGAAAGCAGGTGGCACGAAGCAGAACGTAGAATGAATGCGCGATCTACCGAAATGAGAAAGCAAACTGGAGTTTGAGAAAGAAAACTGGGGTTTGTTTGCTGAATCTACTGAAATGAATGCGCGATCTACTGAAATGAGAAAGCAAACTGGGGTTTGAAAAAGCAAACTAGGGTTTGAGAAAGCAAACAGGCATTTTGCTTAAGAAAAACACTAAAACAATAAAGCAAACAAGAAAACCAAAAAAACAATCTCTCAAAAAAATCTTCTACTCCCTACTCTCTTACAAATGTAGGTTTTGCAAATTCAGTCGAGAAAAGCTTATTTTTTCGTTCTGAAATTTCTCCCCCTGCTCCACGGCAGTTGCTCTACTTGGGGAAACCCCAAGACCCTACCCTGCGGGTTCTGCTTTAGCAGTACGGGTGACGCTCCTAACGTCGCTACCCTTCGGGTTCGGCAGTGACGCTCGGTCGCGTAGCGTCTCACGCCACTTGCTTAACTTGGGGTTTCCCCTATGAGCGACTGGCGTTGGAAACCCTCCCGCAGTGCGGTGAGTCCAGCACTGCCTCCCTTGCCACCTGTTCTCTTATCCCCAGTCCCCAACCTGCTGCCAAATGTAACCCTAAATACATTTTTTGGTTTTTAACTCAAGATATAGTTCAAAAAACAAGTATCTTTAGTTTGACAAACCATCTATCTTAAGACATAAATATCTATATGATTTATTTTATTTTGTAAATGGATAATGCTTGCAAAGTTCTAATCGCAATCAAAAGGCACACTACTTTTAGGCTAGTGGCATTGTTTTCTCTGGTAATGAATTGTCTGACTGTGATGGATTTACAGAGTGTGTAAGTTATAAGTACTCGAGAAGCTTGCAGACAAAGCATTAATCCACATTTTTTCCCTGACACAACAAACGCTTCAGGTGGAAAGCCGAAGGATGAAAGACTGGATAAAAAAATTAGTAATTGCTATATTATTGCTGTATAATTTGTTGCTTGGGAATGATTACGCAGAAGCCAATCAACTTGCTAATATTGATGTGCAGCAATTAGATATACTTCCAGTAGTCGAAAACCTAGCAAGTGCTGACAATATTTGGGAAAGTAGAAAAGAAGATTGGCGACGATTTCGCGAGATAGTCAAAGGTACAGAGAAATTAGAAGGACTATTCACACTTTATAGCAGTGAAGATTCAGGCAAAATTTACTTAGAAATTAAGCCTGAACAGTTAAATAAAGATTACCTAGCCACAGTAACATTGGAATCAGGCATTGGGGAAAGCGGTATTTATAGTGGATTACCGCTTTCTGATTTCTTGTTCTACTTTCGGCGAGTCAATAATAATTTGCACTTCATTATTCGTAATGTTAAATTTCGTACGCAAGCAAGTACACCAGAACAGCGATCGCTTGCTCGTTCATTTAGCGACTCAGTTCTTTATTCACTCGAAATAGACAGTATCGATCCGCGCAGTAAAAATATTTTGGTTAACCTGGAAGACTTGCTAATGCAAGATTTTCCCGGATTAACACCTCTATTAAAATACTCTTTGCAAGCTGATTACCGCTTGGAAGCCAGCAAATCTTATTTTGGTGATGTTAATAGCTTTGCAGAAAACGTAGAAATTGATTCGATTTACGGTTTTTCATCACTAGAAGGAGCAGATTTAGTCACCGTACCCGATAGTCGGGCACTCAGTTTGAAAGTACACTACAGTTTTTCTCAACTTACAGAAAACAACGGTTATATTCCCAGACTAGCTGATGATAGAGTGGGATATTTTATTACTGCTTTCCAAGATTTTTCTAAAAATAACGCTCAAGAACGATTTGTCCGATACATTAATCGTTGGCATCTCGAACCATCCGACCCCAACGCACCCATATCTCCACCCAAAAAGCCGATTGTGTTTTGGATTGAAAATGCTGTGCCCTTCGAGTATCGCAACGCGATTCGTGAAGGGATCTTGATGTGGAACAAAGCATTTGAAAAAGCAGGATTTCAAAATGCTATTGAAGTCAGGCAAATGCCAGATAATGCTGATTGGCAGCCAGCGGATGTGCGTTACAACACAATTCGCTGGTTCAATTCTTTGGATGCAGGCTTTGCCAGAGGGCCAGTGCGTGTCAACCCAATCACCGGGGAAATATTGGACGCAGATATTATCGTCGATGCTAATATGCTGCGCTTAATTCAACAAGGATATCGCGCACTGATGGAAGCCAATTCATCACTAGGCACAAACCCATGTCAAGGAAAGGCAGAAGGCAAGAGGCAGAAGGTAGAAGGTAAGAGGCAGGAGTTAGTAATGATATCTCCCCCTGCCTCCTCTGCTTCCCCTGCTCTGTTTTTCTCCTCTGACTTCTGCTATGGTGCAGAGTCTTCAGTTCAAGCAGCTATGGGGGCACTGGCGTTGTCACTTTTGCAAAACGCTACACCGAGTAGTGAAGCGATGAAAAAGTATGTGCATCAATATTTGCGTTCTTTGATTGCTCATGAAGTTGGACATACTCTCGGTTTACGCCACAACTTTCATGGCAGCACCATGTTAGCGCCTCAGGAATTAAATAACATTGAAATCACTCACACCAAAGGTTTAGCAGGTTCGGTGATGGACTATCTACCTGCAAACATAGCACCACAGGGAGTACAACAAGGTGACTATTTTCCAGGAGTTGTTGGGCCATACGATGAATGGGCAATTGAGTATGGTTATAAAAAAAGTCCCCAGGCACTACTTGAAGCTATTATTCCAGAAGCAGAAAAAAGTTTTTTGGAGCAAATTGCTCTGGTGTCGCCTCAGCCAGAATTATCATACGCAACTGATGAAGATATCTGGGACATCAATCCGCTGGCAAATGTCTGGGACATGAGCAGCGATGTACTAGTTTATTCCCAGTGGCAAATGGATAATGCTCGCGTAATGTGGCAGCGCCTTGACAAGGGTTATCTATCACCAGGAGAAAGCTATAGTAACCTGCGCGTCTTATTTAATAGAGTACTAAATTACTATTTTCGTAATGCTACTTTACTATCTAAATATATTGGTGGGCAATCGTTTCGCCGTCTCCATGCCAGTGATGATACTTCCTGGGCATTTGTACCAGTTTCCCTGCCAAAACAACGTCAGGCATTGGCGAAGCTGCAAGAATATGTCTTTGCTGAAGATGCTTTCAGTTTCTCACCGCAATTGCTGAATCAGCTAGCACCGTCGCGGTGGCAACACTGGGGTAGTCCTGTACTTGGCAACCGCCTTGATTATCCCATTCACGATCGCATCCTGAGATTTCAAACAGGGGTATTACGATCGCTATTAGACTGCGATCGCTTAAATCGTTTACAAGATATAGAATTAAAAACCTTACCTGGTGAAGCACTTTCTATACCGGAACTATTCGACACCCTGCAAAAAGACATTTGGACAGAAGTTTTAACCCAAGAACCACAAGCAATTTCTAGCATTCGCCGTTCATTGCAACGAGAACATCTAAATATTTTGCTAGAGATGATGTTGCGTACTACTGATGCCCCTGAAGATGGTCGGACACTGGCTTGGTATGAATTGCGCCAACTGCAAAAAGCCATTGACACCAAGTTAAAACAATTAAGTGAAAACCTTGATATTTACACACTAGCCCACTTGGAAGTTTCTAGCGATCGCATTACCAAGGCATTAAACGCACAGTTGCTATCCAAGTAGAGGAAGTGGCATTCAAGACGGCAACTCCCTCACGAATTACGAATTACGAATTACGAATTACGAATTAGTATTACTTGCCAGCATTGCTTTTGTAGCTGACTCCCCTGCCTTTCTTAAATTCCTCGTCAGCTGGAATACCAGTAATCCTACAATACTCCAGTGACCAAGAATTGCTAGAAAAAGGGTAATTGGTGAGATATGGTTTCCTGATGGGTACAAAGTCATCAGCGGCGCAACTACTGAAAATAGCCACAAAAAAGAGTTCTGTTCTGGGTTGTGAAACAAGATGACTAAAATTAGCACTGGCAACACAATTGCAGCACCAACTCCGCCGCTAGTCCAAAATAACCGATGCTTATTTTTCATAAACAAAAGTGATTGGGCTAAAGCTGCGTAGATTACAGCTAAACCACCAGCGAAAGCTAAAGAAATCAGGGCATTAATTTTATCATCGACATCGACCCACGATACTAAAACAAACAAACTTAAACAGCTAACAGCAATCATAGCGTTGATGGCGATCGCTAAAATGCCCGGACTTTTTTCGCCCCAAATTAAATCTTTAATTAGCTGGCGATCGCCTAATCCTTTGTGGGAAGAAACCTGTCGGTAGCGTGCCCAATCTTGTAGTGTTTGGCGATGAGGATTCACAGCAGCAATTAAATACAAGAACAACCACAAATCCAAAAAAATTAAACACGCAATATTTTCCACCATTACATACCTAGTAGCTGTTTTACTAACAACTAATGATTGCCAATTGGCACATCCTATAGTAATAACTGCAAAACAAGTAGTTAATAAATAGCTCTGCTGCTTACTCAACATAGTGGCATTAGAGTCAAGGTAGCAACGCTGCAAAGATTGCCATATAAAGTATGTTCCTATGAAGTAAATTAATAGCGCAAAGCAGACTGTAGTTAAAAAACTAGCTCCTAGTGGTATGGTAAACCAGTGAAAGTTTGTAAATTTTGGGTTATCCGATGGGAAGATAGAACTAACATCAGAATGCGGAATTAAGTAATATGGGTTAATCAGCCTGAAGATCGCAAATGGAAAATCAGCTGATGTATCATAGGCGAAAGCTTGCTTAGTTAGCATGAGAAAACCCAACACAATACCACTTCCCAACCAAGCTTGAAAACCACCCAACCAAGAACCAACTAAACCAAAGAGCAATGCTCCACTGTAGTAAAAAAAACTAGCTGCGATCGCGATCGCATAGAAACTTAAAAGCATAATTAGGGGAATTTGAGCATTCAACCCTGACCACAAATGCAAAGGAACTGCTAGCAATCCCGCAAGGTATAACAAAATGGGAACACCTAGCATTTTCCCCCATAAAATACTTTGGGGTGATTGGGGGCTAAGGCGAATAAAATTGAGTGTATCTCGCCGCTGTTCGGTAGCTAAATTGTTAATCAGTAGATAGGTTCCTCCTGCTAAAAGGGTAAAAGAACCAATAATACTTAACAATATAAATATATCTAAAGACCACAATTGCCAGTTGATAATAACATTATCAAATCCATCGATCAGGCAATTTGGCAAACCACGTAGAGAATTTCCCGTACAGTATCTATTAGCATAATCTTTCAGCGGAGTTACGCGAACTGGTAGTTGAATCTGAAAATACATGAATAGTACAAATTGGCCTAGCAACGAGATAGCAATCGCCAACAGTATATTCTGTGTCTTCAGACAACCTTTCAGTTCCCTTAACAACTGAGGATTCCAGTTTACTGACAATAGATCGAGCCAGTTACGTTTCATAGGTTAAATACTCTCAAGTTAGTAATTATGGGTAGTAACTATCTGCAATTATTTGACTAGCAAGATAACAACAGCAGATATGAGATTTAAAAATTTGAGGCTATTTTTTATCTTCAGAAAAAGCTGCTGATTCTAGTCGTCAATTTCATCTACTAAATTGAACATCATAAAATAATCTGTAAAAATAGTAAATGAAAACTACTGAGTAATCAAGATGCTTGTTTGTGTCCTAATTTCAGGAAAATAGTTTCTAAGTCTTCTTGAGTGCAGTGAAAATCAGTCACGGGGATACCAGAGTGGATGAGCGATCGCAACAACTCAGCACTATCTTCCTGTTTCCCAGAAAAATTTACACTCACGCTGTTTTTTCCTGGTAGCACCTGCCACTCTTCCACTAAAGGATGATTTTTCAATTCACTTATAAGTGCTTCTATTGTTCCCAGAGTTGATAAAATAATTTGCTGTCGGGAAAGCCGCTGATAAAGTTGTTGAAGTGAGGCACTTTCAACCAAAAAGCCAAGTTCCATAATTCCCACAGAAGTACACAGTTCCGCCAAGTCACTGAGTACGTGGGAGGAAATTAAGATTGTCATTCCAGCTTCTTGCAAAGCCTTGATGATTTCACGAAACTGCATCCTGGCAATGGGGTCAAGCCCTGATACTGGCTCATCTAACAGTAGTAAAATCGGTTCGTGGATAATCGTTCGCGCTAAACTCAAGCGCTGCTTCATCCCTCGCGACAGGGTAGAAATCAAGCTATTGCGTTTATTTCCAAGTTGTATTAGTTCTAAAACTTCATGTAGGCGTTGCGTGCGACGTGGTTCTCGCAAGCGATACAGACGCGCAAAATAATCTAGGTAGTCCCAGACTGTCAGCTCTTCATACAGCGGATAATCGTCGGGTAAGTAGCCAAGGTGACGCTTGAGGGTGAGATTGCTTTTGTCTCGAAGTAAGCGATCGCCATTAATGTAAATCTCACCCATAGTTGGTTGTTCAGCAGCAGCCAACATCCGGATGAGAGTTGTTTTACCCGCACCATTCGGGCCAATCAGTCCGTAAACTTCACCCGCCTGGATTTCTAAATCAACATCATTAACGGCAACGTGCCGCTCAAATTGCTTAGTCAGTCCACGGGTGCAAATAGCTAATTCTTTTACCATAGCTGCTAGGGTGCGACTGTTGATGAAACACTACCCTAGCCTTTCTTTACAACTTTTATCAGCGTCGTTGCAAAAATTGAAACTGATTTCGTTGTTTCATGAACGGTCTTAGGTCAAAGGTGCATCCAGGACGACTCAAAAACTCAAGGGTCTAAAAACCGATTATTAAGAATTTATTAAATATTTGGTTAACTGTCTTAACTGTCTTAACTGTCTTTGCATCTTCATTCAAATTTTGAAATTTTGAAAAAACTCAAGTCTCCTTAGATGCATTTTAAGCTTAGTTATTGCTCCGAAGAAATAGATGTAATCTATCAAAATCAAGTAAAACACTTGTTTTGCTTAGAATTGATAACTTATTCTATTAAAGCCAAAAAAGCAGAGATGAACGATATATCAAACATAAGCAAAGGTAAAACGGCAAACTAGCGCACAATTTTCAATCGCCAGGCGTTTTTTTTAAATTAATTAAAAAAGGATAAATTTAATGACATTTAAAGTTACTGGACGAATTTACGTAGCTGAAAGCGGTTTAGGAATTCCTAACTTACTAGTCGAAGCATTTGATAAGGATATTGTCAAAACAGATAAGTTAGGACAAGTTAAAACCAATAGTACTGGCACTTTTGAAATTAACTACACTGAAGCTGATTTTAAAGGCAAATTTGAGAAATTTGAAGGCAATCCTGACTTATTTCTTGTTATCAAAACACCAGACAGTTCAAAAGTCTTGTATTCCACAGAGAAAAATATTCGTCCTGATGCCAGTACACATGAGCATTTTGACGTACCAATTTCTCAAGCTGACATATTACATAAACCGTCAAAAAATGATCGAGACTTGTTAAAACTCCTGATTGGTGTTGCTTGGATTGATGGAGTACTGGAACCTGAAGAAAAAGAATTTTTGCAGCAAGTGGCACAACAGAAAGGATTAACTGAAGATCCAGAAATTAAATCTTTATTATCAACCAATCAACCCGTCACAGCAGATAGGTGTAATACCATTTCACTAAAAAAATGATAAAGATAATTAGGGAATAAATATGAGCAGAAGTTGATGGCAGGAGTCACCAAAGTAAAAATAAAAGAATCAGCCGAGGAATTACATGAGCTGCTGAGAAAACAAAAAACAGCATT
>NZ_JAVRBR020000075.1:0-77596 GCF_034531165.2 Dendronalium sp. ChiSLP03b
TTCAAAGCACAAGAGACACTTGCCTGCGAACAGACAGTTTCTACAGCAAATATAGGTTCAGTTGAACTACCAATTGATTGGAAACACTTGCATCAAATATCAGAAAACGATCCAGAGTTTGAATTAAATCTACTAGAAATATTTGTTGAAGATATGCAGAATCGTTTAGAAACAACTAAAGCGGCGATCGCAGCTAATGATTTTGAGCAATTGGCGCGAGAAGCCCATCAAATCAAAGGTGCTAGTGGCAATGTGGGAGCTACAACCATGCATCTGGCGGCCGAAAAACTAGAACAACTAGCTCGCAACCAAGAGTGTAGAGGTGCCGCTAACTTAATCTCAGAGTTAGAAGACTTTATTAAACGTATCCAAGAGTTTTTAAGTAGAAGTTAGGAGTTAAAGCCTATAATAGGTAGTTGGCAACTAATACCAATTTGAAAAAGCAAGTGGCATAGAAGATGGGGGCTACCTCACCAAAATCCAAAAAGGTATCAAGGTATCTTTTAGAAGTAAGTTACCCTGCACTATCGTTTTTTTTACAGTCATCAGTCAACAGTAATATTTATTAATAAATAAACAATAACGATTATCTTCTGTCCGTTCATAACTCAACTTGTCGGCAATGGCGGACATGATTTTTAAACCACGCCCGCGCTCTTGTTCATTTTCCTCAAATTCAGATGTTTGTTGCAACTGTTGCTCTAAATCAAAAGGTTCGCCTTTAGATAAAATGCGAATTTCTATATATTGATTGAAGCGCACAGCTTCCATCTCAATAGGAGTTTCTATAGGTAAATTTTTGTGTGCGTGTTCAACAATGTTAGTAAAGCCTTCTATCAGCAGTGTTTGACATTGCCACCAAATTTGTTGATCGGGAATAGGTGGTTGATTCATCTGCTCAAACCAAGATAAAACTTGAGGCGACGCTGTAAGATCTGTGTTGACTTTTAGATAAATTTTCTTATTCACTCTTTAACCAAGAATAAAATATTTTGACATTATCATATTCGGTAATTAATTTATTTAATTTGAGTAGTTTCACTATACATGACAAATTAAATTGCATATAAGTTAAATTAGAACAATTAATTACACAAATTCTCCAAACGAAGGCTACAGATACAAGCATGTAGACACCCAGATTCAATCTGAGTAAGGGCGCAAGGACTTACGTCCCTTCATTACGAATTATTAATTACTTGTTATTCTACTTAGTCAACTATAATTTATGTTTAAAATTCTGGTTATTGATGATGACCCTATAGTGCGAGCAATACTGAAAAGAACACTCGAAAAGCAGGGTTATGAGACTACTATAGCCAGCGATGGCGAAGAAGGAATTACACAAGCGCAAATGCTACGTCCTGCTTTGATTATCTGTGATTGGATGATGTCCCAGCTAGATGGGCTAGAAGTCTGCCGTCGAATTAAGGCAGATCCAGAATTGGCAACTACTTTTTTTATTCTATTGACTGCTAAGGGAGCGGCTCCAGGAGAGGAAGAAGATAGAGTTAGAGGACTTGACGCTGGAGCAGATGAATTTGTCTCGAAACCAATAGAAATGAATGAATTAAAAGCACGGGTCAGAGCAGGACTAAGGTTGCACCAGCTGAATCAGGATTTACAAAATAAAAAGCAAGCTTTGGAGACACTGAATCAAGATTTGCAAACCCAAAAGCAAATTTTGGAAACAGAATTAGCTGAGGCAGCTGATTATGTGCGATCGCTTCTCCCCTCACCGCTTGTTGGAGCAGTAACTACAGAAGATTTGTTTATTCCCTCAGCACAGCTAGGTGGTGATTGCTTCGACCATTATTGGATTGACGACGAGCGTTTGGCAATTTATCTGTTGGATGTATCAGGACATGGAGTAGGTTCAGCCCTCTTATCTGTATCTGTGCTGAATGTTTTGCGATCGCAATCTCTACCGAATACCAACTTTTGTCAACCGAGTGAAGTCCTAAAAGCACTCAATAACGCTTTTCAAATGAGGAAGCACGGTGATAAATACTTCACCATTTGGTATGGAGTTTATCACCGCCTTAAACGTCAACTTATTTATGCCAATGCCGGACATCCACCAGCTTTGCTGTTATCTAATCCTTCTACAACAAACATCCAAGTTAAACAGCTAACTTCTTTAGATTTACCAATAGGCTTTTTACCGGATGTCCAATTTGATGATGCTGTTTTTGAGGTCGAAGAAAATAGCACTTTATACATCTTTAGTGATGGTGCTTATGAAATTAACCAGCCAGATGGGAAGATTTGGGGTATCAATGCTTTCACTGACTTACTAACCAAATGCAGTCAGGAAAATGCTTGTAATCTAAATCAAGTATTAGCAAGCATTCTCACATTAAATTCTCAAGATAATCTTGAGGATGACTTATCTTTGGTAAGAGTTAACTTTGGTTAGTATAGTCAAACATAAATATTTGGGTTTGGCATTTATTAGCAGCTTATTGTGTCGCCAGTACTTGGCGATTAAATTCATCTTGATCGGTAAATGTTTGAAAAATTCTATCCATTTTAGTCAGTTCAAATAACATCCTGACTTGATCGCTGATAGAACAGACAAAAAGTTTACCATTAGCATTTCTTACTATTTGCATTGCTGATACTAAAGCACCTAAACCAGAGCTATCGATAAACTTTACTTCTTTCATGTCAATCAATAAAATATCAGAGCCATTCGCCACAATGGCGCTAACTTCACGACGCAGTTCATTACCTCTAATACCATCTAAGATTCCAGATAATTCTAATACTGTTACACTTTCACTCATGGTTTTATTTTCCTAGTATTTGGATTGCTAACTATATACTGCTATTTTGGCATTTACTTAATGCGAACGGCAAGATATATGGCAATAATTTGTAATTATATTGCACTTCATCAAGCTTGCTAAAAGCAGTGTTCCATATTTGATACTGTTGTTCAAACAAGATAATCTTGTGCGATTTTGTAAAATATTTTTGTGTTATGTATGCACCTCACTTTAGTTTATTACTTGTTTATTAGTATTGGCGATTGCAGTAAAGAAGCTAGCGTCAACCCATTGCCGAGAGATTTCAAAAGCTTCAAAATAGCCATCTTTTTGACCTAATTCTCTTGCCCAAAAACGAGATAAAACAAGTATCGCATCGAGTTGCATAAATGCTTTATTTATCTCTGATTCATAGCAACCGATAGCTGCCACTTTTTCCTCAATTACAGAGGTAATATCCACAAAAAAATTTGGTTCAAAACCACGCAAAAAAACAGGTGGTGCTGAATACCACAAAGGTATATTTTTGCGGGTAGCAACATTAGAAACTGCGATCGCACACACTTCATGATCTCTGTGCCCATATTTTTCAGGTTGTGGTGCGTGAGTAATAATTAGATCGGGTTGCCAACGCCCAATAGCTTCTTCAGCAACTTTAATTACTGCTTGTGTTGAAAAATTGCACTCTTCAAGAGCATAAAACTCGTAATTTGCACCGATGATTTTACCAGCTTCCTCTGCTTCTTGATGACGTGTACCTTTAATGGACGAACTAGAAAGACTGCCATCAGTCAAAATTAAGCAACGAACATTCCATCCTGCCTTGGACATTAGACTGAGAGTGCCAGCAGCAGGTAGAACTTCATCATCAGCATGGGCATAAATTGTTAAAACAGTTTGCTGACCAAAGTTGTTTGCATCTGAATAAGTGTTCATAGCTGTTCTTTTCTAGATTGGATTTGCTTAGGAGTTAAGTAGATGAACAAAAATATTTACAGTCATTGCGAGCGAAGCGAAGCAATCCCAACCCTTGCGATTGCTTTATTCCGCTGCGCTACATTCGCAATGACTTTGTGTAATTAATTATGTTTACCTACTTAGCAATTACTTGCTAGTAATCAGTGGTCAGTTGTCAGTAGTTATTCTCCTCTCCCCTGCTCCTCCTGCTTATCTCTCAGACCTCTTTTGGAGGTTGCCAAACAGATGCGCGGATAATAGCCCACAAAAGTAATAAGTTATAGATAGCCCATGCACCGTTAAGCAGGTGAACTTCAGGATAATTCAACTGACCAATTGCAAAGCGGTAAAGACTCCATAATATCCCTAGGATGGTAAGGATAAAAACAACCACTTGTGGCCAAACTAGCCGGAGATAAATTCCAGATTGCCGCTGTTTGGGTGTGACTTGGAAATTGAGTTTCTGTCCTGTGAAGACACTCAATACGGCTTGGATTAATAAGGGAAATAACGCGATCGCATATTGTTCAGAACGCCAAACTTCTCTAGCTGGAATGCCCCAAGTGGCTGCGATAAAAGTCAAACGGTTGATAATAAATGCTGGAAAAAAGTGTAAAGCAAAGTCAGGGCCATAGGTTTTAACTGGAATAATGTCTGTGAAAAAATAGATAATTGGACAAGAAATAAAAACCAGAGTTGCAAAACCCGAAAAATAGCTATACATCGTCTTAAAATAATGCAACCTTTGCCAGAAACTTAGCCCTGGTTTGGTGAGCGGATTTTCCCTTATTAACACTTGAATAGTTCCTTGTGCCCAGCGTAGCCGCTGTTTAAGAGTAGAACTCAGATCGTCTGGTGCTAAACCTTCTGCTAGAAGTTCATTGTGATAAATAGATTTCCATCCAGCACTATGCAGACGCATAGCAGTATTCATATCTTCTGTAATACTGTTGCTGGATACACCACCAATTAATTGAAATTCATTCAAACGTTTTTCATCTTTGGCAAACTCATCAGCAAAATATTGCAGGCCAACACTAATCAGCGCTTCTCGCCTCAAAAGCGCATTTGTGCCTGTATAAAAAGCGGCATTCATGCCATCTTTACCCTGTTGGAGTGGACCATAAAATAAATTCGCTCGATGTCCAAAAGGATCGCCCGCAGGAATGTTATAAAAATCCTGGCGGGTCTGGACAAAAGCAATTTGATTCTGGTCGTATTTTCCGGTGAAAAGATTATAGGTGTAAAAATAAGGCAGAACTCGCTTGATAAATTGTGGTTTGGGAATATGGTCAGCATCTAGGGTGAGAATAAACTGTCCGGAAGTTTCTCCAGAAAAAATCGCGTAATTGAGGTTACCCGCTTTAGCATGGTGGGGTACACCAGCAGGTTTGGGACGAGCAATGTAGCGAAAGCGAGCGAGTTCAACTAGTTCTAGTTCTTTCTTGCGAATAGCTTCTTCTAAAGCTTTGCGTTCGGTAATGAGGCGATCGCTTATACTTTGATGAACTGGAGGTAACCAAAGAATAAACTGTCGTAGACTTTGCACAAATCCGGTAGCAGACTCGTTAACTCCTGGTTCTAATGATGCTTGCAGCCATTGTTCAGCAGCTTGAGTATCAGGTGTCAGATTTTGCAGTTGCTTCAAGCGCTCCAACAAACAAGAGTGTTCTGCATCAATTCGCTCCGCTTCTAACTGTAATTGTGGTGACTGCAAATCTTCAATACACAATCTTTCTGTCATCGCTCGCATATCAGCCGAGTTACCATCATCTAGAACATAAACTCTTAACTTTGTTGCTGGGTAATCCATCGCCAGAGCAGCTTTGGCAGTTTCTTCTACGATTTCCGGCGGCTCGTTATAGCAGGTTACAAACACATCCACTGTTGGCCAGTCGGATCTGGGTATAGGTGGAGTCATCTGGTCGAGAGACTTAATCTGTCGAACTAAAGGCCGCCACAACCCAATTACAAACATTACACCACCGAAATAGCTATAAATTTCTGCTATTAGCAAAGGAATAGAGATCCACAGCGCATCAAAATTGATGGAATGGGTGATGCGCCATTGCAAATACCAAATACCAAAAATTAAATTGATTTCGGCCAGATAGCGAAATAACAGCGTTCTTTTTTTGAGTAAAGAGCGACTGTTGCCGGAAAAGTTTGCGGAATTATCTCTAAGAGAAACTGAAGTCATGTTAATACCAGTAATTAATACAATTAAAAATTTAAAATTAAGAATTAAAAATTTAATTGCTTGAATTTTTAATTCTCGAAGGGTCAAGGACTAGTGGATATCTGCCTCTAGCTTTGTAAAGCAGACTTTCTAAAACGATCGCATTTGTATTCACGTCAACAGAAGCATTCACACCGAGTTGGGAATTTTCATATCTTCCTGAGAAATAGCCGCGATTTTTATCGGCTAAATTTTGAGCAAAGTCTCGCAGCCTTTTCGTGTAAGGTTCCTCTGGCATCAGAGCAAACCAAGAAAATGCCGCTTTCGTACTTACAAACCGCAATTGAGGATAGGCTTTTCCCCCAGTGTTAACGGCTTGCCAAGCTTGACCATTGGAATAGACGCTGTAATACAGAAAGTAAGGAGGACGATCTAAGGAATCTTCATTTACAGCAGTTAAAATGCCAGTACGTTTAAACCGTTGTTGTTGCACTTTGAAAAGATTTTGCACTTGAGGCTTAACAGCATCATTCCAACCTATTTCTAAACCCCAGAGTAAGTAAGGATCGTTTGTTAAGTAGTTGCTAGCTCCAGAGTTTTTGAAATTACGCTCGTCGATTTGCAGAGTAATACCATCTATTTGAACGGCTTTTACTGGTGGATTAGAGAGAGCATTTACGGCGTGAAGATTCCACAACTTTAAGCTATTGGCAGCGTATTGCTCGTAACCTAATCGTCCTTCCTGTACTTCCAGAAGTCCCCCTGCTCTGGGAATGGCACCATTTAACCAACCATCTTTGACAAGTTTCGATATCTGCCAACGAGCGACGATGCGATTAATGCGCTCGGTATATTCTGGATAATGCGATCGCATAACATGCAATCCGATTAAAAATCGCGCCATATCCAAAGCTGACCAACCACTTGTACCCTTGGGATCGGGTGTGTCATTGAGATGACGCATTTCGGCATTACGGGTGCTATAAGCTTTGTTGGGCAAACCAGTTGCAGGTAGTGGCAGTTTTTCCAAAGTCTGTAGCAATGCGTTCATCCGCTGTTGAAACATTTCTTTCGGCAATAAACCTAACTGGTAAGCTGCATGAATTCCCAATAAGGCGCTACCCTGATCCCACCAAGTTGTCCATGGTAAGTTGTCTACCGAATTTACTAAACCTGTTTGAGGATTCCAATTGCGTTCAAAATATTTCCAAGCTCGTTGGGCAGCAATTCGATCCGCTTCTTCGGTCAATCGCGGGAAAGAAGCTGTTGGCGAAGGAGTAACAGGTTTTTCTGGCGTAGCTGTCGGTTTTGGTTTTAGCGGTAGTGGCGTGACTATAGGAGCAGTAGGTTCTGGAGTGGTTTGTAGAGGTGGTGTTTGGACATCAGGGTTAAAGTTATCAGGGGCAGCAATGATTATAGATGGGGTAGGAGAGCATTGCCACGTCGTGGGACTCGGACAAAGCAGGGATTGTTGATTTGCCGTTGCGTACAATACTGATTGCAAAATCATGCTTTTGATGCCGTTTGTTGCCATTTATATCTTCTTTGCCAACTCAGTAGGCGATAAATAGCCGAAAGCCGGATTATTTACCGCGTCTTTATACCCAGCAGATTTACCACTATTGCTGTTAATTGCCCAATCACATTCCTTATTAATATTGAAGTAAAGGATGGCTCTTACACCCATCCCAGCTAGCTGAGTGTAAGAGTCTCGTAACCATTGGTCTTTGGCACTGTTTTGTAAACCATTTTGCGTATTACTCGTACTAGCTGTTTGAGCGATGAAAATCGGCTTACTGCCAGCCATAACCTTCATCCGCTTGATATATGGTTCAAAAACTTCTTTTGAACTATTCCAGTGCTTCCAAGAAGAATTACTACAATATCCCCAGTTGTACGAACTAAATGCAACGACATCTACCGACTTATCGCCAGGATAGTAGTTTTCAAAGCGATGTTCATTGTTTTCACTCCAATCATTCGGCGCAAATACCCAACGGATTGCCTGTGAAGATACACCAGCCTCTTTAAATATCTTTTGGATGCGTTGATAAGCTAACTTGAAGTTCGGCGGGTCTTTGCTGTATCCTTCTCCAGGAATGTTCATCTCTTGCAACGGAGCGATAAACGCAATACGACCCTCGCCTCGTTTTGCCCAGTCAGCATAGGCTTTTGCCACTTTTTGCAGAGAACTATCTACGTCTCCCCTAGCAATCTGCGCTGCTGAACGAGTCGATTTGAGATTCATAAAGCCTGTGTATCCGTTGCGCTTTAGTTTGTCTAGGGAAACTGGGATATTGTAGGCAGGATTCGAGTCTTCGATATCAAAGAAAAATCCCGCAATAGAATGGCGCTTACCAACCCATCGATCGACTTGACGCAATTGGCTGTCAATTGTACTTTGATTTCCGATGTAATCTGGGGCATACAATCCCAGTAGTACAGGAGTATTGGAAGCTGTTTGGTTGCGAATTTGGTTTAATTTAGGGTTTTCGAGTTGCTTTGAGGCATCAGCGATCGCCATTAAATTTTTACTCGCAAAGATGCTTCCTAGTAAAATTAGCATCATCAGCGCCAGTCGTACCTTGTTCATAGATTTGAAGGAATAACCAGGAATTTGGAATCGAGATGTCTGTTACTCGTGCAAGCTACTAACTGCATCATGTACAAGTATTCCCAAATACAACTGATTAATAACAAACACAGCTTTGTAATTACAGTGATGTGAGTTCAACGAACCTCTCCCTGTCTTGAACTAAAGTTCAAGTCTGTCCCTCTCCGACTCGGAGAGAGACAGGTTTTGCGTAGTAAAACTAGGGCGAGGTCTTTTTATCCGACTAATTAGGCGAACACCATGTGACCCGTCGAACTCACTTGAACGTGAGTTGCATTTCAACTTATTCTGTGACTTTTGTGCCAGTTGCTAGCGGAGTATTTTTGCTACTTGAAGCCCAGTAACTTCCAGAACCATTAGAAATTAAGCGGGTTCGTTGTGTGGCAGTGTTGGGTAGACCTCGCCCAGAATTCCCCTTAGTAACTTCTTGCCACCAAGGAGATTTCATGGTGGTAGTCGGACGAATTAGAGGTTGTCGATTCATTACCTTGTACAGCAAGGATTGCAAAATCATACTGTTGGTGCTGCTAGTGAAACCAACTGCCGTTTTACCCGTGGCTTCATAAAAGCCCTCATAAAATCCAGCTAATGGGTTATATAAGTCAGTCGTTCCTTGCAGTAACTGTTGACTATACTTGTCTTCTGGAAACAGCGCATGATAGGCAAAAGCGACCGCTGTACTTACCAATCGCCCCTTTGGTACAGGTTGACCGTCATCTCCTAAAGCCACCCAAGGATCGCCCTGCCCAATAATTGAGCTGTGAACAGTGTAAGGTTTACGATCTATCAAGGTGGTGGCTGAGGCTGTGAGGGTGCCGGTGCGACGGTAACGTTCAGCTTGTGCCTGAAAAATTGGTTCAAAGAGCGATCGCATTTGTGGATCTAGTCCAAACTCCAGTGCATAAAGCAAGAAAGGATTGCTAACTGTGTATTGGTTAACTTTGGAGTTAGTATCTGTGCGACGGCGTTGGATTGGTACTTTTACCCCCTCTACTGAGGCAGTTTGATATTCACCGCCAACAGCAGAACCATCAACATTAAATCCCCATAATTGAAAAGCACGAGCGGCATATTCCTCATATCCCAAACGGGTTTCGGGGTTGACGCGGGTAAGATAGCGCCCATCTTGCTCTTTGGCGGTTGTCGCACTGGAGAGAATACCTTCGCGCACCACACGCAAGTATGACCAATCCAGCACAATTTTATCTACGGCTGCCGTGTATTCTGGATGACAAGTTTTTAAGTTGTAAAGCGCTGCCAATATCCTGCCTAAATCTAAAGCTGACCAGCCATTTCCATTTGGGACTGGATTTCCGCCGTAATCTATTGATTGTAGGGTTCTGGTATCGTAACCCCGACTCGGCAACTCTCCAGCAAATAAAGGTAACTTTGTCAAGGCGGCTAAAAGATGTCGGGTGCGCTGGTCAAATTCTTTGGGTGTAATTATATCAAGCGATCGCGCTGCGTGGAGTGCTGCCAGATAATCTCCTAAGCCCCAGAGAGTTGCACCTTTGAAATCACTGCGATCGTCTATCAGCCCACTCTTGGAGTGATAATTCGCTTGAAAGTATCGCCAAGCCGCTTCTGCATAGCGCCGTTCAATTACTGACAGTGGTCGATCTAGTT
The DNA here is from genome assembly GCF_034531165.2 of Dendronalium sp. ChiSLP03b. Classification (NCBI taxonomy): domain Bacteria; kingdom Bacillati; phylum Cyanobacteriota; class Cyanophyceae; order Nostocales; family Nostocaceae; genus Dendronalium; species Dendronalium sp. ChiSLP03b. Next base: position 10,148 of record NZ_JAVRBR020000075.1, read on the forward strand.
TGAGGTTAGATGATGACTTGGGACTATCCACTGGTGGAATAGGTGCAACGGCCACTTCTGTGGGTTTAGAAGTATCCGCAGGGGTTGGGGTAGGAGCTGTAACAGTAGAATTCAATTGATTTGAGAGGGTTTCTGGAGAAGCGTTTTCACTAGGCTTGCCAGTAGACACACTCACAGAACCAGAGGCAATCAAAGGGCGATTTCCCTTAGCTTTGTAGTATAAAATCTCCAAAATTAGCCCATTAGTATTACCTGTCAAAGCTTTATTGGGTTGCTTTGATTCTTCATAAATACCAGCATAGTAACCACTATCATCGGGGCTGCGGAGATCCTTGACTGCATCAAAAACTTTTTGGGCATAAGCATTATCTGGAAAAAGATAGCGCCAACCAAAAGCAGCTTTTGTGCTGATGCTGCGAAACTGTGGATAAGGTTGATTGGCATCCGTGATTGTTGCCCAGTTTGCACCGTTGGCGTAGACGGTGTTGTAGAGAAAATAAGGCGCTTGATCGATATTGTCTTCTGTAACGGCAGTTAACTGGCCTGTGCTATCATAACGCCGTTTTTGCACATCTAAAACCCTGGCAGCAAAATCAGCTAACTCACCTTGCAAGCCAAATTCAATCCCATCAAGGATATAAGACTCACTAACAACATAATTATTAGCGTTGGTGCTTTTAAAGTCACGGGTATCAACGGGAATTTGCACACCATTGATTTCGACTAACTTAAACGGCTCAAAAGCAATAGCTTTTGGTGCAGAAAAACCCCAAAGTTGATAACCCCTCGCGCCGTATTCTTCGTAGCCGAGTCGTCCTTCTTGCACGAGTAATGTTTTATTATCTGGGAGAACAGTAGCGCCAAAAAGTTGTCCATCTTTGAGCGATCGCGCCACCTGCCATTTTGCTACAATTCCTTTGAGCCAATCATTATATTGCGGATGACAGGTGCGGATAACATCAAACGCCGCCAAGATTCGCCCGACATCCAAAGCAGACCAACCAATACCCCGCTCCAGTGGATTATTGCCATAATCAACCATTTGTGCATTGGCTGCGTTATAGACTTTATTGGGCAAGGTCTCTTCAAATAACTTCAGGCTGCTGAGAGTTGTCAAAAACTTGTTAAGGCGTGCATCAAAGTCTGCTTGGTCGGTAAGATTCAACCAACGTGCAGCATTCAATGCCATTAAGTAGTTACCCATATCCCAGAGTGTACCCGAAGGATAACCCCCAGTAGAATTGGTAAATCCTGTTGCTGGTTGATAATTTTTGACAAAATACTGCCAAGCAGCACGAGCGTAAGTTTGTTCCTCAGAGGTGAGCGGGGCTGTAATATTGCTACAACTATCGGAATTTTGGGATAAGACTGGTGTCGGGATGTAAAACAATAATTGCAGAAATGTCCCAACTAGGAACAATGCAATCCATCTCAACAGCTTTTGTTGACGGAGTTTGTATATCATAATGCAAATAAGGAGTTAGGAAAGTCATAGCCCGTCTGTACAGCTATATTCATAAACCGAGCTTTATCAGGTCTATTCTTTTTGTAATGGCTTTATCGATTCAGTTGAGTAGCATCAGCGAACAACGTCAAATCGCGTACTAATGTGTTAGAAATGCTTCTATTTCCGCACTCCCCATATCTTTAGGGTGGCGCTTATCATGAAAAAAGATGTAACGCCTAATCCAGTCAATGTAGCTTTTTTCTGTATTGTAAGAATAATGCTTAAGCCGAATTGTATTCTGAGGCTGTTCTAGCAGCTTTTTTGAGCCTTCTTGCATAAAGTAATATTTAGAAAATTTCCGTATAATGTCCTGAATCGGATGTTATCTGGAAACATTCTGGATATCACCAAGGAATATACTGAAAATCAGGTGGTTAAAACATAAATTAAGTATTTGTACGTAAACTTTCAGTCTTATATCTAACGATAAAGTATGAAATGTAAAAATTATGTATAACTATGCAAAATCAGATACTTATACGTAAAAATCTGTATAATATACAGATATTGACACTATATAGAAAAATTATTCATAACATGAAAACAAATACCTGTAAGTGTTACATATAGTTATTCACAAGATATTTAGACAGAAATTTTCCGTCTAATAATATAGTTAGATTCCAAATCTGACAAACTGAAGAATTGAAAAAGATATGCCCGAACCAGAACATCTTAGAACAACAACTGATGAAACTTCAAGGGAAAGAGAGCTTATTTTTAAAGAGAGAGAGCTTGCCCTAAAGGAGAAAGAAGTTGAGGCTAAGATCAAGTACGACCAGAGAGGACTATGGTTCACCTCACCTATACTCCTCGGAGTTATAACTGCAATTTCTGGTTTGATTGGCACAGGTATTGGAGCAGTTCTTCAAGGCAATTCAAACCTTAATTTAGAAAGAAAGAAATTTGAATTTACCCAAATTCAGAAAGCGCTTGAAACAACAGACACAAAAGAAGCTGCAAAACGATTAGTATTCTTAGTTGATATTGGTGTTATCCAAAGTTTGGATGGTCAGAGAATAAGAGAAATTGCCAAAAACGAACCTCAAAAGATACCCACGGCTACTGTATCTGGTTTAACGCCTGAAATAACAGGATGTAATGTAGGTGAAAAGGTTCGTGGACTCGACCGCCAAATAATATTTATAATGCAAAGAGAGAATCCTACTTCTCTTGTAAGTTTCATTGACATAGATGCAGAGTTGAATAAAAATTCAACTTTTCCTCTTCTTCAACCAGCCGCCAAGAAAGCTCTAGGACAAGCCATCAGAAAACGTACTAAAAAATTGATAATTAATGCAGCTTATCGATCGATTACTTCGCAACTTTTACTACACAACTACTCTAAGCAAGAGCAATGTGGTATAATAATAGCTGCTATACCTGGAAAAAGTAATCATCAGACTGGCTTAGCAATTGATATTGAAGATTTTACAGGCTGGCGATCTTATCTAGAGGCTGAAGGTTGGAGGTGGTTGGGACCAGTAGATCCAGTTCACTTTGATTTTGTTGGATCGCGAATTTCCGATATTAAAGAACTTCCAATTAAATCTTTTCAAAAGCTCTGGAATCTAAATAATCCAGAAGATAAACTTCCGGAAAATGGTATTTATGATTCTGAAACTGAGAAACGCTTAAATCAGGCTCCACCAGATGGCTTTCCTAAAGGTGAGAAATGTTCTATCGAATGTGGTTTTTAAATTCTCTAAGGTGAGTGAGTTATTTCTAGAAAACGAAAAACTTAACATTTTTCAGATTCTCTAAAATTTCATCTATCTTAAATAGTCAAAATTTAACAAGCACTTACACGTGGAAAGCAGCGATATGCTATTGATTATGATACAAATATTATCGCCGTCCGGTGAAGGACCAGCCGTTAACACATATGTGATTTTGTCTGGCATATTATCTGCTATTCTTGCGGTTATGAGTTGATGCACACCTTGGATATTGCTCCTGCGATGTCTGCGATGGGCTACGCCTACGCTCGAATTTATGCTTCAATTATGCAACGCCAGATTTATTATGAGTCAAGCGTACTACGAACATCTTGATTAGCGATCGCTTGTCACGACCAGCATTTTATATTGATTGGGGTGCTTCTCAACTAAGAACCCATAAAATTGAACTAGGTCTATCACAAGAATGTGAGCTATTCTGCTATGAAAAGCCTGGCTAAATGGTCTGTAGACGACTATCACCGCATGGTTGAGGTAGGCATTCTGCGCGATCGTCATGTGGAACTGCTAGCAGGTGAAATTGTTGAGATGAGTCCAGAAACCCCAATTCACTACACAACAGCAAAACGAGGTGCAAAATATTTAGAAGAATTGCTAGCAGGTAAAGCTGATATTCGCTTCAATGGGCCTATTACACTATCTGACTCTGAACCCGAACCTGATATTGCGATTGTTCGACTTCCGGAGTCATCTTACAACGATCGCCATCCTGCTCCTAGAGATATATTCTGGATTGTAGAAGTTGCCAAGACAAGCTTAAACAAGGACTTGGAAATCAAGGCTGTGATTTACGCGACAGCCGAGATTCAAGAATATTGGGTTTTAAATTTGTCTGCTAAAGAGATGATTGTGTTCAGAAACCCTCAAAATGGTAAGTATGTTGAAGAATATACTATTCAACAAGGAACGATTACACCATTAGCATTTGCAGATGTTTCAGTGTCTATTCAGAGACTTTTGCCATAGCTTGGCGTTGCTGAATGGAGAGATGAATAGATTTATATAGGTACAGTTCTTCCGAATTTTCGTAGATTCCCAGTATGGACATTGCACAGTAGATGACCTCTATTTATCCCTCTATATATGCAATGCCGTTTTTCGTTATCTGAGAATTTTAGCTGTAACTTACGGTGTTTTGATAGCCTTTTCGGTTGACTTCTGAATCTTGACTCCTGCCCAAACAGTAAGTGGCTGTCCGACTTTCTTATACAGCAAGCTCTCTAAAATCACACCATTATTGTTGGCGGTAAGAGTTTTATTCGGCTGACGCAGAGATTCATAGAAACCGTTGTACCAGCCATCTTTTGATTTGAGGTTAGTTTGGACGAAATCAAATAATTGACGGGTATAAGGAGTGTTGTAAAGTACATGCCAACCGATCGCAGCTTTCGTACTGAGGAACCGTAAATCGTTGTGTTTTTCTCTGGTATCTGTGATGGTTGCCCAAGGTTCTCCGTTGACAAACAAGCTGCTGTAAACAAAGTAAGGAGGGCGATCTAAGTTGTCTTCTGTGACGGCGGTTAATTGTTTTGTAGCCTCATAACGCGCTGCTTGAGCAGCTAAAATCCGATCGGCATAAGCTTTAGGCAAAGCCTGAAATCCAGTTTCAATGCCATCTAAAATATAGGGTTCGCTAAGAACATAGTTATTAGCTTCAGATTTTTTATAGTCGCGTCGATCGTAAGGAATTCCCTGTCCGTAAAGATTAACAAAGGCGGTATGGGACTGATAATCTAAGGCTTTCTTAACATCCAAGCCCCAAAGCTTTAAACCGTAAGCTGCATAATTCTCATAGCCCAAGCGACCTTCTTGATTGTACTGTTCTTTACCTTTGATGACGCTAGTACCGTACATTTGTCCATTTTTGGTCAGACGCTTGACTTGCCAATGTTTCCAAACGTCTTCTGTTTGCGATCGCATCTGTGGATACTTTGCGCCAACAATCTTCAGCCAGATTGCCATCCGTCCCAAATCAAGAGCTGACCAACCAATTTCTTCCCGTTTATCTAGTTGACCATAATTAACGGGTATGAGGGTTTTTGCATTGTATACCTTGTTAGGTAGTTCCCCTTTGTATAAGGGCATAGATGCCAGTGTTTTCAACATTTTGCTCATTTTGGCTTCAAATTCAGCCACAGGCACAATATTGAGTTCTCTAGCACTGACTAAGGCGGCGATCGCTGCTGCCTGATCCCACATAGTTACGGGGGCAAAGCCATCAACGGAATTTACCAAGCCTGTTTCATCGTTCCAGTTGCGCTGGAAATACAACCAAGCCTGACGGGCAGTTTTCATTTCCTCTGGTGTTAACGCTCCTGCACCCGGAGCAACATAAGGAGTTATGGCTATTGTTAATTGGTTGGGAGCAATAGATTCACCTGGCAAAACTACAGATTTAGCGTCAAGGCTGGCAATTGTTTCAGCTTCTTGAGCAGTAAAGGGAGTGTTTTGTGCGGGTTCTCCTGGTTGTGGTAACTGCCGGGAAGCAGTTTCGGATGTCGATATCTCCGGATTTTTTAGAGAAGTATGAGAAAGTTGCTTAGACCAAAGATTTAAAATTGCGATCGCTATTACAGCAGTTACCACTCCTCCTACAGAAGCCAATATGGACAAGCTTTTAGGTGGGGGTTGAAAATCAGAACTCATGTGGGTTCAAGCCTCATCTTGTAAGTTACTGTTGCTTGGAAAGTCTCACCAAACTTCATTCTTCCCAACTTTGAAATCTGACTAACATTAGAATTTATGCAACAATATTCTTTATTGAGACTGAGTGCTAAGGGTGTAAGGGTTTTGACCACGTATACACTGTAACCCCTATACCCCTTCACCGCTAGCCTATTCCCTGCTCGAAGGGTTTGGTCATCAGTTATTAATTAACACTTACAGTAAGATTTTTTTAGTTGGAAGTTCCTAAACTTGTGATTTTTCACTACAGGCAATTATTGAAATTTTTTCAACTTGCTTCGGAGCTTTTATTTCGGTAAATAGCTGAATTGCATGATTGAAATTAACTTGGCTTTTATCAGGCTTTGCCATCTTTTGATAAGTCAAACCAAATTGAAAATAAGCTTCAGCTAGGTCGCATTTAGCACCTATTTTATCCAAAAGCTCGATTGCTTCTAGATGATTTGTAAGGGCTGATTCAAAATCAGCTTGTTGTCGATTAATTTCTGCTAAGCTATTAAGTGTTTTTGCTTTTACCTGCATGTAGTGACTTTCTTCTGCAAATGTCAAAGCTTGACATAACATTTCATTAGCTTTTTCAAAATTCCTTAAATTGACGTAGGTTTGGCCCAAAATCTGCATAAAATAAGCAAATCTTCCGGTTACCACAAGATTTTCCTTGGTGATGTTGTGATAAGCCATATCTGCTAATGCATAGGCGGCATCACATAAACCTAAATACGAATTTACCAAGGCTAAACACACAGAGGCTTTTTCTACCCAACGATGATGGTCGGTATTTTGAGCTAAGTAAATTACCTGTTGGAATAACTTGGCTGATGTCTCTAGTTCCCATAAATCTATTTTGTAAATACCAATGCTTAAGAGGGAATCTACCTCTAACATTCGGAGGTAGTAGACTGTATGTTTATTTTCTGGTTGTGGGACAAGGGATTTCAGGGCTTGAGTTGCTAAACTAATTGTTTTTTCTTGACAGTTAATTGCTGAATTAATTTTGCCAGTAATCCAGTATAAATCACCTAATATATTGTATAACTCAATGATTTTTTTGTCATCTTGAATATTGCTAGCAACTTGATTAATGGCAGTAAGTATAGGTTGAATTAACCCCATACGATAGAGAGTACTACCAAGAGGTAAAAACTGTTGCCATTGATTATTTCTGCTTTTAAGAATGACCTTGCCTGCTAACTCAAATTCATTAATTCCTATGTAGTGATAATATGCTTCTAGAGCCTGCAAAGCATCTTTAAATGTTTCGATTTTTTGCATCCCATCTGTCCAGAATTCTGCGGCTTTGTGGTTGGCGATTTCCCACTCATCGCTGCTGCGTAAATGAGCGATCGCTTCTGCGCGAATCACCGGATGCAGCCAGTATTCGCCTTTATGGCATTCCACTAAAGACCGATTTCTTAAGGAAGTAATGATTTGGCGATGTTGGCAAGGTGAGACATCCCAAAGTAAACAAAACATTCCTTGGGATGGGATGGTCGGTATATCTTGGTAACGATAACATCCCAAACGGCAAAGCAAGCGATAAGCTTGGGGATCGAGAGTTTGTAAACGATTAATTTGACTAACTACTAAATTTTTTAAGTCAGTTGCTGCTAGAGGATCGGCATGATTTTCTTGCCAATAAACAGCCATATCACTGTCAAAATCTTCTTGAATCGAACCGCAGAGAATGCCCATTGCTTTAGCATTTCCACCATAGGTGCGATGCATGATTTGCAAAGTTGGCAAGTCCATGGCTAGCCCGTGATTGCTAAAAAACTGTTGCCATGCAGTTCGATCCAAACCAGGAAGCCGATAGCGATCTACATTCAGCCCAGATTCGCAAAAGCGATCGCGACTCGTAATCAGCGTTACAGATTGCACCCTAGCATCAGCCAAAACTCGCAATAATTCTACATAGTTGCGGTGAGGAGCAATCAATCTACCTTGGCGATCTAATGCTGGTTCCAGATTGTCAATTAACACCCCAATGCGCCGACTGTGGAGTTGGCGCTTGAGTCGTCCCAACGTTACCCCAAATTCTACCCCAGGTTCTTCATGAAAGTCTTGTTTGAGCCACTCTTCTACTACACGTTCCACAGGGGTGATATTCTGCGTTTCCTTCGCCATTAGCAATTCTAAAACCAACTCAAATTCCTGCATTTGCAGGTATTGCTGCGCTAGAGTAGTTTTGCCTAAGCCTCCTTCGCCTTGGATGACAATGACTTTAGCGCCCCGATCTACCAAAGTGTTGAGGTAAGCGATCGCTTCTTTTCGTCCGATAAAATTGGTATTTTCTGGTTTTGGGGTGGAGTTGTGAGGCGATCGCGAATAATCGAGCAAATTAGAGATTACACTGGTTTTCCTGAGACATCGTTCTAAAGTCTCTCGACAATTACTTTTGGTAATTTTCTGCCGCAGTACTTGAGAAAGCAACTTCCATAACTGGGAACCAGCATCCTTAGCGTGTCCTTCTGTGCAACCGTAAGAATGAGCAATATCCAAGTATTTTCTACCCAACCAAACTTGCTGAAGAATAACTTTTTGCAAATCGCTCAACCGTTCCCCGGTCTGAGCAGGAATTATGGTATCTAACCATGCTAATGCTGCTTCAGCATCCATTTTGTAATGACGAGGGTAGTCTACACTTTAGTCTACAGTTCCACTACCGCTATTTTCGGAAAATTTTCTGTCAATCTGACTTTTTACACATAAATTCTCGATCGTTATCTCAAAGAGCGATCGCCACAACTGTGAATCAACCTGTTTAATAGCTATATTGCCAAAAATATCACAGTATATTTACAGAAATTCACATTATTTCCTCACTTTTTCTCACCGACAGAGTGATTGGTTTTAGAGTATCAATTGAATCAGCCAATACCAAGAAATAAATTATCCAAATATTCGGAGGGTGCATTAATTTGTGAACGCACCATCTTTATCTCATCGGTAGAACCATACTTTCTGCGAAGACACACTACATATTGGTGTCGCAATAGTATCAATATTCCAGATAGGAATTATCACGTTGCTGATGGGAGCTATTTCGATAACTCTGGCTTTATAACGGCAACAGAATGGCTGGGAGGCAATAAAAACAGGAGAGACAATTCAAAAAATTAAACATCTGTGGCGCGAAACCTGGAATGTCTGAAATCCCTCAGATAGCAATCCTATCTAATTTGTGAAAATTAAAATAGCAAGATTTCCGATTTTTATATAAAGTCGGGAATCTTATTTATTATGAATAATTTAGGATTGCTATAATACCAATTCACCATCACATTATTCCGGGAAAAAGCAACGGATGGAACAAGAAAATTCTAATAAAAGTGGCGATGTCATTTCATCATCGCCTAACAAAGTAGCAACTAAAACCAATTGTGCTTTTTCTCGCCGATAAACTTCGACTTGTTTAGTCAAGCGATCGACAATCCAATACTCACGTACCCCTTGAACTGAATAAAGTTTCAGTTTTGCTTCCTTATCTCGAAGTTCGTTTTGTTTACCAGGGGATAATACCTCTACCACCAACTCTGGTGCGCTTGTCAAATGTCCTGCTTCATCTTCAATTTGAGCTAGTCGTTCTCGACTTACCCAAACTACATCCGGTATGACGCTATCTGCTTCCGAAAAAAGTACCCCTGGAGTCACAATTGTTTCCCCTAATCCACTCACCTCTGACCAAGTATCGAGTTGTCGAGCAATCTTAACACAAACTTGTTGATGGCGGCGGTGAGGAGTGCGAGTTACAGAGAGTTCTCCATTAATAATTTCGTAGCGCGTCCACTTATTTTCGGGTAAAACTTCTAAATCGTGAATTGTCCAGCGAGCTCCTTCAATAGCTTGGTTCGTAATTGTCTCTGTTTGGCTGGCTGCTTTTCTTTGTTTGATTTTATTTACTTGGCAAGTATTTAAGTTGATGGCTTTGCAATCTTGTGTAATATGATTTGCAACTGCTGGCTGCTGATAACGATGTAAAACAGTTTGTATATTTTTTTTAGAAACTTGTTCGCCAACGACCAAAGAAAGCGATCGCCACAACTGGGAACCAACCTGTTTAATATAGTCGTGTTCATAATTTAATTCATTGGCAATTGCTACATAAGTGCGTCCTACCCAACTTTCCCGAAAGACTACAGATTGAACGTCATTGAGTTTTTGCCCAAACTGAGTAGAGCATAAAAGAGTTTCAACTAGGTTCACAGCCTCTTGTGTCATCATTGTCAGCTAGACCAACTTCTTGCTTAAACTTGCTGAGATTTCACTGGTTCATGAGTGAATTATGCAAACTTTACATTTTTTTACAGTAATAACTCACTTTTTCTCACCGACAGGGCGATCGCCTTGAGGTTATTAATGAGAATTGTTCAGTCAAATAAATACTTTTTTCAAACTAATAAATAGGAGATAAATTATGAAATTTGGTATTGATATCGGACACAATTGCTCTCATGATACAGGTGCAATAGGCATTAAAAAAGAAGATGATTTGACTAAAGCAGTTGGTACATTGTTGATCCAAAAACTTAAAGCTGCTGGCAACACTGTTATTGATTGTACTCCCACAAATGCTAACAGTGATAATCATTCTCTGTGGCAACGAGTTAATATAGCAAATGCTAATAATGTAAATCTTTTTGTCTCAATTCACTTTAACAAATTCAACTCGAAAGCTGATGGTACAGAAGTTTATGGTATTAGTAACGCCTCAAAAGGTATAGCTAAATCAGTCCTCAAAGAGATTGTTGCACTTGGGTATAGAGATAGAGGTGTCAAAGATACAGCTTTTTTCGTTCTAAGACATACCCAAATGCCGGCTATTTTAATAGAATGCTGCTTCTGCGATTCCAAAACAGATATGGATCGCTTTGATGCCGAAAAAATGGCAGAAGCTATCAAAGTTGGCTTAATTGGTGAATCAAAGCAAGATTCACTGAAATCTGATAAAGATTATATTTTGGAAATTACAGTACCAACTATTTTAAAACCATCTACAGACCAAGCATCAACTCTACTTCAAGAAACGCTAGTTGATATTGTTCCTGGAAATTACCCAGTGTTAGACGCTCGTTTTGAAGAACAGCATTACTGGGTGAAATGGTCTGATAAAACTAAAGGAAACCGTGACGAACATTTTGTTTTTGCTGGACATTGCAAAGTTCGTGAAAAAGATGATGCAACAGTCGTAACAGGAACTAAGTAAAAGTAATATCTGAACAATTAAGACTGAATATACTTGACAAACTTTGTAGAGGCATGTCTATTCACGTCTCTACACAACACTTTTTAAATGAACTTGATGAAATGATTTTTGACAAGATAAAATTATGCTATTAATAGATGATTTAACCAATAAATATTTTAATACAGATTTAGGGGCAATCTTGACACAACTTGGCTTTGATGATGCCAAGATTACTGAGATCAAAATGATGTTAGCCTGCCTCATGGCGGCGATACTCCTGACCATGAAGGACATGAAACTGGCATGATGTGTGATGTTTTCTTACCTAAAAAAAATGGGAATTTCGGTGGTATTTTTTGGTTCAGTTCTGAATACGATCGAGATGCGACACGAGCGATTCTTAAATCTATTCGCAAGCAAAAGCTAGTACGAACAGTTTTCTTCAACGATCCGCAGCTAATTACAGAAGGGCTTTGTAAGTTGGCTAGCGGTCACGATCATCACATTCACTTTGAAATTAACCCACCAGTTAGAGCCTAAATTAAAGTCAATAGTTGACTGTCAACCTTAACAGTCAACTATTCGGGAATGTCGTTTAAAAACAAAAACAGATAATAAATTTAGAAGCGATCGCTCTTTAGTGATATTAATCTAAAAGCGATCGCCTCAATTACAACTTCTGTCCTGCATAAATTGATCGCACTTCTCCGTTGCGGCGAACTACAGCTTCACCGTTACTGACATCTACTAATGTCCAACCACTTGAGCCAATGCCCTCACCGATTTTGATGCGGCGAGTCACGCCATCGACTTGAAATAAAGCAACAGATTTGTTGCCCAACTCTAGTAACCCCTCTAAAGTATGGCTAGGAATAGCCGCGGCAGTGGACAAATATCCCTGTTGCTGACTAGCTGTTGATGACACTAAGGCAGTTTCTGGAGTGGATGCTGTGGCCGCCAATTTTGGTGGTGCTGCACCGAATGGGACAACTGGTAATGCAGGTAGAGGGCTGGATGGTTGCCGCACGTCGATTGGTGCAGTTCGCACAGCTAAAGGTTTCAGTTGGGAACGTACAGCAGCAGCCATCATGTTGACATTTACGGGCTTGGCTGCTTGTCTTACCTGATTCAGAGCAGTTTTGACAATATTAGGTTGAGATGTCTTGGAATTAGCTGCTACTGGTGGTATGACTCTGGGGTTGCCAAGAATGGGTGGGGGCGCGTAGCGCATTGGCGACGGCGCTTGATAAACAGGTATGTAAATGCGCTCGACGACGTTTGAGGAACGGTTAGAACTGAGTGAGAGTGGTGTATTGTTCGCAGCCAGAGGAGGTGGTAGCTTACCAACAGGCTGGGTGCTAGCAAAAGCAATGGCGCTTGGGTTAGAGACTACCCGATTCGGAAGTCCTGTCCGGCTAGATAGTTGATTATTTGTCGTATCTTGCTTATCTATAACTGTTAAAGCTCCCAGCATGTAGTCAACCAAATCGGCTTCAACATCTGCTTTTGTAGATAACTGCGACTGTGGTGTATAAATGGGCTGGGTCAATCTGGAAGTGAGAAGCAGTAGTACTCCAGAGTGTATGAAGTAGATTGTACCTGCGAGCGCTACACCTATGGTTGTTCCCAAAATTAGCAGTTTGCCTAAAGCACGTTTGGTTTGCTGATACCTTTGGCTAACTGATAGCACAGTGGGAGTGCCAACCACCACCGTACTCATTTGTTTGTTTCTGAGTTGAGTGACGGCTTGTCCAGTCCGGTTCAGTGCATTTGGCAAAACAATCTGCGGTACATTAACTGTTTGCAGTTGCTCGTATTCTGGAGGTATTGGTGTAGAAGGATTAGCCGACTTGTAAAACCTCTCGCGTGAGTTAGTTTCTTCTTTAGAACGACGTGATACACGACTGCCATACTTTAAAGTTTGGGAAGGCAGATTTCCACTAAAATCCAAAATTTCATCAATATCGGAAAATAGTTCATCCATCAAGCCATCAGCATAGATTTCTATCGACCAAGGCTCGTTAGCGAGCAAGTCCTCTGATGGTTCTGGAATAATGAGATCGGTGCTGAATGCTTGTAACATAGGCATTGTGGGTTATGGCTGCTAGTACGGGGCACGCCGCCCCTACTGCCTGAGAATCAGGATTTTTAAAGAAATATCCAATCGCTCGTTCAATCTAGACGAGCTGATGGTTCGGTAATATTAAGTTCAAGTTGAATCCGGAGACTGCTGATGATGCCAGTACTTAATCTATGTCATCTATCATACTAGTTTCCCTCTTTTCTACTATACTCACCCTTCATGAAGTTTAAGTTAAGTTAACGCTGTAAACACTGACTGGGTCTTGGTTCTACGCAATTCTAAATATATTAGCAGGGCATTAATATCGGCCGGATTCACTCCACCAATACGTGCAGCTTGACCGATAGTGAGCGGTTTTACCTTGTTGAGCTTTTCCCGCGCTTCTTTAGAAAGGGTATCAATTGTTGTGTAATCCAAATCAGCAGGTAACTGGCGGTGTGCCTGACGTGCAATTTGTTCAATCTGATTTTGCTGTCTAGCAAGATAGCCAGAATACTTAATGTCAATTTCTACGCCTTCTTTTTCAGCTTGCTTGAGTTCGGGGTTGCTCAGTCCGTAACTTTCAAGATCAACGTAGTGAAATCCCGGACGACGTAGTAAGTCAGCTAGGGTAATGGAACCTTTGATTGCTTGCCCAAAAGCAGTTGCGATCGCAATCCCTATTTCTTCATGTTCTTTAACTCTTGTGGCGTATAGTCGTTCTTTTTCAGTAGCAATCTGTGCCTGTTTGCTAATAAACATCTCCCAGCGGCGGTCATCAATCAAACCAATTTCTCGTCCTAGGGGTGTCAGCCGTTGGTCGGCATTATCAGAACGCAGTAGCAACCGATATTCTGACCTGCTGGTGAGCATCCGGTAAGGTTCTCGCAAGTCTTTTGTACATAGGTCATCAACCAGCGTTCCAATATAACTTTGCTCGCGGGGAAAAATAATCATTTCCTGACCGCGCACAAACCGAGCTGCGTTAATTCCTGCCACAATTCCTTGCGCTGCGGCTTCTTCATAACCTGTTGTGCCGTTAATTTGTCCCGCACAAAACAACCCAGCAATCTTTTTGGTCATCAGTGTCGGGTAACATTGGGTTGCTGGTAAATAGTCATATTCCACAGCATATGCCGGACGCAGCATGAAGCAGTTTTCCAAGCCAGGGAGACTACGTAACATTTGCAGTTGCAAATTTTCTGGCAACCCTGTGGAAAACCCTTGGATATATAGTTCTGGTATATCCCGTCCTTCTGGTTCGATAAAGATTTGATGACTTTCTTTATCAGCAAAGCGCACAATCTTATCTTCAATACTGGGACAATAACGCGGCCCTTTTGCTTCTACCCAACCACCATAAACAGGCGACAGGTGTAAATTTTCCTGAATTAGGCGATGGGTTTCGGCAGTGGTGCGGGTAATGTAGCAGGGCATTTGTTCCCTTTCCACCCACACCTCTGGGTCGAAGCTAAACCAGCGTACTTCTTCATCTCCCGGCTGAATTGCCATTTTACTGTAGTCAACCGATCGCTTATCTACCCGCGCCGGAGTCCCAGTCTTTAATCGTCCAGTTTCAAATCCTAGGCGATTGAGAGTTTGTGTCAATCCCTCAGCGGCAAATTCCCCAGCACGTCCTGCTGGCATGGATTTATTCCCAACCCAGATTTTGCCTCCCAAGAATGTGCCGGTTGTCAAGATTACCGCTTGGCATTGGAATGCCACACCAAAGTAAGTTTCAACGCCAATCACTTCATCGTTAGCACCCAGCACCAAATCTGTGACCATGCCTTCGCGAATGGTCAAATTTTCTTGGTTCTCAACAATATTCTTCATCACTGCTGCGTATTCGCGCTTGTCTGTTTGGGCACGTAATGCCCAAACCGCAGGCCCCCGTGAAGAGTTGAGGATACGCTTTTGCAGGTAGGTACGGTCTGCCATTTTGCCAATTTCCCCACCGAGTGCATCGACTTCATGGGTCAATTGGGATTTAGCAGGGCCACCCACAGCTGGGTTACAAGGTTGCCAAGCGATTTTATCTAAGTTGAGTGTCAGTAGCAGAGTACGACAGCCGAGGCGGGCAGCGGCGAGTGCTGCTTCGCAACCGGAGTGACCTGCACCGACGACAATCACATCAAAAGCGTCTTGGAATTCAACGGAATTGTGCATGGTCATACTTACAGCATTAACAAACTTAGAGTCAATGATAATTCTAACCGATCCAGTGCTTTCATGGAGGTGTTTTTCTGATAAACAAGCTATCAAAATAACTAGTATAAGAAGGCAAGAGGCAGAAGGCAGAGAGCAGAAGTTAAAAGCTTATTTTCTCAGCTATTTTTCTATTTTAAATAGGATTTTTGCCTTGCTATTTTATATATAAAATTACAATTATCTAGCAATCCTAAATTATCCGTGAAAAAATCTACTACCTATTTTCTATTACCTATTGATTTAAAATATATTTTTATACAAACGAAACGAATTAGGAGAAAGATAAAATTTATCACTATTGTTATTTTTATGATTTTTGCAGTAGTTGCTAGTAATGGGATAAATCACGATAAATTAGTTACGAATGCTCAACTATCAAATAAGTGCTTAACTGCAAATTCATCATCATGTACTGATAAATATCCCATATTACGTACACCTAACCCTAATCTCAAACTCAGCAACCAAGAGCGATTTCTGTCTGCGATCGCTAATAAGTTACCAAGCATTCCTCACCCTGGTACTTTTGAATACATTTTGCTACATTCATATGGCGCTGTATTTGTAAATCAAGAAGTAGCGATTAAATTACCACCAAAAGTAATATTTGCTGACGAGCAAGAAACTCAAGATTTTCAAAGTACCCTGACTATGGAGAAAGTTGATGGTACTAAAGACTGTTATTTACAAAAATCAGCAGCAGAAGCTTTAGATAATGCGCGAGCATCACACAATATTTCTCTCAAATCAGGTTATGGTGAGGGTGATTGCACTCGCAGTTTTGCCACCAACTTAAGATTTTGGCATAAATATGCTAATAACAAAACTTTAGAAAAAGTAAGACAGGGCAAAGAAACAACAATTCTTGGTGTAGTTGCGCCACCTGGAACGTCACAACATCTCTGGGGATTAGCAATTGATTTACGCATATCCAATCAAAAGCAGAGAGAAGTCCTGTATCAAAACGGTTGGTTTCAGACTGTAGAAAATGATGTCCCCCACTGGACGTATATAGGTTTACCTGAAGAAGATTTACCCCTATTTGGTTTTAAAAACAAAGTTGTTAGGGGAATTAGCTATTGGTTGACACCACTTTAAGTGTTAGATGTAATACAAAGTTGGGAAAACTTAACTAATAGTTGCATTTTAATCAGGGATATAGTATGTCAAGCAGAATCATCCATCAGTCGCAAAACTTTCTACTTGATTTGTTAAAAGCAACCTACCAAAATCAAGAAGTACACCCACTTTTACAGCAGAACTTAGACAAACTCAATCATAACTTTGCTTTACTATTGCGAACATGGGCTGTTGAGCAGTTTAGCAATCAACCTACTACATCTCCTAAATTAGCAAAAATAATTTTCAAATTTAGTAAAATTATTCAGGTATTTGAACAAGGAAATCCTGTTATTAATCTGGAAATCGCGATCGCTGGTTATGAAGCAGTTCTACAGGTTTGTTCCCGTGAAGTTTGTCCACAAGAATGGGATAGTACCCAACAAGCTTTGGTGGTAGCTTATTATCAACGCCAACAAATTCTATGCAGAATAATTGAGGAATTCAAAGAAAATAATATCCAAAACCATAATCAGATAAATCTCCTGACTGAACAGCTTCAGCAGGAATTACAACAATCAAAACAGAAATGCGATGATTTACAAATAGAGATTACTCAGTTAAAGCAAGAAGCAAATACTTCTAATACTACTCATATAACATCTTTAACAACAGATTTAGAAGAACTAAAGCAGCGACATAGTTGTTTGGAAAAAAACATTACACAAGTTAAAACCTCATCTTTAATCGAACATTTCAATACCGCTATTTTTTATGATATTGAAAACCTGACGATGGGGAGAAGAAATCCTAATTTAAATTTTTCTCTCAAGCAGATTCAAAAAAGTATAGCAGACCTTAATCTAGTTAATAAAATTTCTATTCAATGCGCTTATACTAATTGGAGCGATCGTAGATTAAAGGTTCTCAAAAATGAAATTCAAGAACTTGGTATTGAACCAATTCAACTTTTTGATTATAGCTATAAAAAGAACGCAGCTGATATCCAACTAGCAATTGATGTCATGGAATTAGCTCATATTCGTCAAAATTTACAAGTATTTGTTATTGTTTCAGGTGATGGTGCATTTGCTTCTTTGGCAAAAAAGCTACATGAGTATGGAAAAACAGTAATTGTATGTGCTTATAAAAACCATACTAACAGAGTGCTTGCGGCTGTTTGCGATCATGTTATTTCAATACCTGAGCCAGAAACAGAAAGTGTAAATCAGAATATTAATTGGGTTGGGCCAAGAATTAATAGGAGAACATAATATAATATAATAGCAGTCCTATCTAAATATTAAGACTGGCGATCGCAGCAGTATCCATACCATCAATAGCAGGATACTGTTACAATTTTTTGCACCCGCGATAATTTACTACAATAAAATAGTCACACATCCGACCTCTGGAGTGCTAGCAGTGGGCTTATTTGATGATTTGAGTCGGTTTCTAGAAAACCGTTTAGAAGAATTCTTGCGTAACAATCCACATTTGGAGTTAGAGGCGCTGTTAGAGCAGCTGCGGCAGCAAGAAGAAGATACTTTAAAGTTGATTGCAGATTTACAAATACAAGAAAAGCGATCGCAAGAGGAAATTTTGTCCACCGCTCAAGAAATTCAGCGTTGGCACATCCGCGTGCAAAAGGCACAGAATGCTAATAGACAAGATTTAGCAGCTGCGGCGCAACAGAGAGAAGCAGCTCTACTGCGTGAAGGAAATCAGCGCTGGGGACACATGCAAGGGTTGAAAGAACGCATAGATCAATCTAAAGAACTACTGCGGAAAATTCAGGTGCGGCGACAAGAGGTACAAGCTAAAGCAGCTGAAGCACAGACAGCCCGCGCTAAAGCTCAAACCCAGCAACGCTTAGAAACCAATGGCTGGTGGAATCCAGCTAGCAGTTATTCCAGTGGATTTGATGAGTTAGAAGACAAGTTTCGCCGCTGGGAAACCCAAGATGAGTTAGAGCAGATGAAGCGTAATCTGGGTAAATAATCTGTTTTCAGTAAACAGTAATCAGCGATCGCTCTGTAAATTGTTCGCTAGTTACTGTTTACCAATTACCTCTTACAGAATGGTATTTAATTATATAAAAATTATTTTTAATGGTATTTATCTATTTTCTAGACTATAAGCATTTAAAAGATGAATTATTGAGATTTTATTTATTTTTTTAATTGAGCTTTAATTTTCTGATAAATTTGACTTAAGCCGATTTTCACAGCCTTTTTTTCCGTGTATCTATTCGGTATTTTTTGTTATTGCCGCAGTATTCCCTAGACGTTCCAAATGAGAACTGAGGCATGGAACCTACTATATTTTTAGATGTTTTAGCTAGCCTACAAAAATTATTTGTAGGTTACATACCAGCCGCTGTTTTGGGTAGTTTCATTGGATATTTAATAGGCATAAATGGCACAATCTATCAGGTATTAAAGCGGTTATTTGAAATACCACATAGTATCCCTCCTATAGTCTTGCTACCCATCTCGCTCATAGTGTTTAGAGAGAGCGAACCTGCAACCATAGTGATAGTTTTTATTGGCACTCTTTGGTCAACTATCATTAATACCGCAATAGGTATGCAACATTTTCGCAGACAAAATAATAACTTTCGGGCAGCTATTTTTCATACATTTCATGCTTTGAAAGTTGGCATTTGGGTAGCTTGGTTTACAGTTATTGCCACAGAAATGTTGATCGGGCCAAGAGGACTTGGCTTTCTCCTTTGGGATGCTTATAAAGCTGGCAATATTAATTACATCATCCAGATGATACTATACATTGCTATCATCGGTAGTTTAATGGATCAGTTGTTAGATTTAGCAGGAAATCTTCTCTCTCAGATTGCCTCTGACGGTAAAAAATCCTCTTAACAAGAAAGGCAGATGGCAGATGGCAGAGGGCAGAAGGGAAGATACCTTTTTCATCCATGGCGATGAGTTTTTTATGGAGACTGCCTTCTTTAATTGGTGGAAATTATCTAGCCTTGCGGATAGCACCCTGCCAGCTAATACTTTGTTTTGCGGAACGTCCTGCCAAAGAGCGAGTTGCTACCACTTCAACATCGACGTTGATACCGGGGCTGAGGGCATCAGCAGGAATTTTCAACTTACCTAAAGCGATAATAAAACGGTTATAGTCGCGGGTCACAAGTTCGGCAGGAATGTCCCCTTCATATTCAGTTTTATAGTCCGAGAAGCCACGAGAGTCATCTCGCGCCCGAAACTTTACTCGAAACTGAGTCTGAATTACGTCAGACTTGGCTGCTAAATCGACTATTTTCAAGTTCAAGTTTTGCCCTGCATCAGCAAATTCTGACACTGCTAACCGGGTAACATCTTTTTTGGGAATTGCATGGTTAACGGTAAACGTAGTCAAGTTAGCCTCGTTTTTGCTGCTACCATCAACCCACAAATCTTCAGGGAAAGTAACTTCCACTTGCTTACTATCCTCTAAACTCACTGTTATAGTTTCATTACCAAAGTTAGCAATGGGTTCTCTTTCCTGCCAAACCACTTGCAAAGCTTGTTCCAAACGCTGTTCAAATTCTCGGTACTCATCGGCAATGACAGAACCAGGGGCAAGTAGAGAAGTTGCTCCCTGACGAAGATTCCATTTGTTCTTTGAGAGGTTGAACTGTTTACCCGTCAGTTCAGAAACTGTTAGCTTTACGGTTGGAGCATCAGCTGCCAAGGGTTCTTTGCTGTTAACAATACTCAAAATTCCCAAGCGCCCTTGCTTGCCATCGCTACCATTGCTGCCGTCGCGCCCATGGCTGCCAGAATAACATCTGTAGCGTTTCTTAGTACATTTATGGTCGGGGCTACCAGGAGTCCCTTTGCAAGTTTCCACTTCCCAACTCCGCCTGCGACAGTTACAACCTGCTGTGCCATTGCCACCCCGACCACCTCTTCCACCTTCTCCTGGGGTAGCACGGACGAGAATGTTCCGTAAGTCTGCCAAATTGGTGTAATAGGCGGTGAGGGAACCACCATTTCCCCCATCTCCTCCTTTACCGCCATTGCCGCCAGCACTGCCATCTGGTGCGTTGATATCATGGTCTACGTTATCACGTTGGCGATCGCAGTTTGGTCTATAACCACGTTCGCCATCTTCACCATCCTCGCCATCCTCACCAGACAAGTCAAGATTTACTGGTGAACTATTGACAAAAATATTTTGGTTCTCGCCGTCACGACCATTTCTACCTGACCGACCATCATCACCTTTACGACCATCTGTGCTATATTCCCTACCTGCTAAATCGTATCTCTCAGAAGCAACTGCTGGACATAAAACTGAGCTAGAGGCAGGCAAAAAGCTAGTAGATAAGCAGAATATTAATAAAAGTGACAGTTTAATCCCAAAACCTTTGTCCATCAGGGTAAATCTAGATTGTTTTAATTACTCCTGACGGTGAATTACGAGAATTTGCTCCCTGTTGTCAAGTAGGGTTTGATACTGAGATTTTCTAATAAATCGGAATGGTTACTTTTATGTATTACGGATGCGATCGCATCCCTGAACACGTCATTAATGTTACTTTAGTTATTTGAGAACACTCTTATATATAAGGGTGACGACGAATTCACAATAACTCTGTATTAATAACTACTTATCTACCAGGAGCAAGCAAGATGGGATTCACTGATGATATTGCCAAGGTATCTGAACAAGTGCGTAAGCGAGCTGACCAAGTGGTTGGTGAAGAATCTACTAAGATGTCACTGATTGTTCCTTTTTTGAGCGCTCTTGGCTATGATGTTTATGACCCTAGCGAAGTAATGCCAGAATATGTAGCAGACTTTGCTGAAAGAAGAGCGCGGCAGCTTGAAAAGGTAGATTATGCTCTAGCTATTAACGGTAATATAGTTATGCTCGTAGAAGCAAAAGCTAGAGGTCAAAAAGCTGAAGTACATGATGGGCAACTTAGCCGTTATTTTAATGCTCTTGTAACAACAAAAGTAGCTGTAGTGACAAACGGTATTGAGTACCGTTTCTTCACTGACCTGCGTCACAAAAATATTATGGACAAAGAGCCTTTTTTTACTTTTAATATCTTTGAATATGACTCAAAAGATATTGATAACCTCAAATTCTTTCACCGTGACAATTTTGATGCAGTAGCTATTACCAGTCATGCTGAAGAAATGGTATATGTAAAAGGCATGACTCAACTTGTAGGTAATCTTTTACGTTCTCCTTCTGAAGAGTTTGTTCGCTTTTTAGTAGCTGAAATTGGTGCAGTTGTCCCTGGTTATGAAATTCAAGGTCGAATTACTGGCAGAGTTATTGAAAAATTTAAACCCATTGTCAAAAAGTCAATTCAGCAAAGTTTAGTAGAGTTAATGACACGCTCACTAAGCCAAGAAATTTCTCAGCCTGTTGAAATAGAAGTAGAACCAGAGATTGAAGAAGAAGAGGAACCTCAAGATCCTCAAGAATCAAAAATAGTTACAACGGCTGAGGAAATCACAGCTTTTGAACAAATTAAAGCTATTACGCAAATCTCAAAAAGCTACAGTTTTGAAGTTAAGTATAAAGACACTGCTTCCTACTTTGGTATAAATCTTGGTAAAACTACCTGGTGGTTTCTGCGGTTGTATCTGTCTTCGCAGAAAAAAAGTATTATTACCCGATTAAGTATAAATGAAGTCAAGTCCCTAGCACCAAATTTTGAAGTGCAGGAAATAACAGCTTCACTAGGAGATGCAGCATCAAAAGTAATCATTACCTCTGTGACTGATATTGATAAGCTTGCATCACTGATTCTCAGGTGTTATGAAGCAGAAGCAGCCAAGCACCAAACAATAAAAAAATCAGCTTAACTATAATTCTTTGCTTTATCGGCAGTTTCCATAAAAAAAGTGGTTCTGTTGAGTACAGAACCACTAACTCTTTTGCACAAAATTTATAACTTAGCGAGCCGTACCTTGAGCGGGAACAGCATCAATTGGTTTCATCATGTACAGCCGCAGCAACTGCCACCCATGTGAGATGAAAATTGGTAGCTTCTGGAAGAATTGCAGGAATTTTGGAGTGTTGGAGTTGGAAATCGCTGTCAATTTTTCGTTATTCTTGACACATACATCCAACCGTTGATAAAACTCTGGATTATCTACATCCAGCATTAACGGGAAGACTCTGCCCGCAGTTTCGTTGGTCTTCTTAATTACATAGATGTCGTATTCTCGCGCATCTAGTCCAAGGGTGGCATAAAAGTCCTTACGCTGGATGTCATTGAGATACATCGTTGCAAACACTGACAATAGAAAGAAACGGCTCCACAGCCTAGCCTTCCAGTCATTCAATATTTGTGGTTGGGCTTTCATGACGGCATCAAAGAAATCACCGTGACGGTTTTCATCCTGACACCAATTTTCAAAGAAGCGGAAAATTGGATAAACTCTGTCTTCTGGGTGCGCTTCTAGGTGACGATAAATAGTGATATAGCGCCAATAGCCAATTTTTTCTGAAAGATAAGTGGCGTAGAAGATGAATTTTGGCTTAAAAAAGGTATAAGCGCGACTCTTAGTCAAAAACCCTAAATCCAACGACATATTGAAGTCTGACAGAGCTTTGTTCAAAAAGCCAGCATGACGCGCTTCATCCCGTGACATCAGGTTAAAGCACTCTGCCAAGACGGGGCTTTTATCCTTCAATCGGCGACCGAGTTCTTTGTACAGCAAAAATCCAGAAAACTCTGCCGTACAAGAACGTTCTAGAAATTCTACGAACAATCGGCGAGTTTCCCCGTCAATATGATCCCAGGATTGTTCAAACTCGGCATCCCGAACGAAGTGATGGCGGTTGTAGTCGGTGCGAAACTCTTCCAAAATGGCTCTTAACTCGTCTTCATTGACGGAGATGTCCATCCGCGCCATCTCATCAAAATCGGTAGTGTAAAACCGGGGTGTTAACAGGGTTTCTTTTGCCGGGACTTTAATCCCTGGCCGCATTTCTTCAAAGCCTGGTTTTTTAAGGGAATCTACCATGTCTTGATTGCTCTTTTGCCTTTATTATCTTGAGTACACTAGAAAGCCAAAGGTAATGCTCTCACACGGTGCAGCAGCTGACAATAATTTATTTGTATAAAGTTCAGTCTACCAAGGTGTAGCCAGGAAACTGTTACATAAAACGTTAAGAGTTGCAACAATACATCAATAATTTGCGGAATCGAGAATCGAGAATTGGTAGCCAACTCAAGAATGAAGTATTAAGGTTGAATGATGAAGTATATCCCATATATAAATCTGCCGGCTTGACTGAAATAAGGGAGTGGGGAGGAGTCACTGCGTTGTTTTGGTTCCCAAAGTTGTAGTAAATGGCGTTGGGAAGTACGGAATATTCCTTTTTCATGCTTGGTTGTGGGATTTTCCTGTGATTGGCTGATGTGAAACAAAACGGCATAAAAAAACCATCTTAGACAACAAGAGTAAATCCAAGGGGTTGAAAACAAGATGAATCTTGAAAACAATCAGCATAAAGACCGTCTTCTTGTCTCTTACATCTTGTGTGCAGTTGGGTTTATGGGTCTGGGAGGGCTGCACCGTTTATACAATGGCAAGATAGGGACAGGTTTGTTGTGGCTGTGTACTGGAGGTTTGTTGTACGTAGGGCAGTTCGTCGATCTGTTTCTCGTCTCTAATATGGTTGACGATTACGAACTGAACCTGAGAGCAAAAGCAGGTCTATCTCCCTTGGGTGTACCCTTGAATAAAGCTGCGATCGCTACTCAAGTCTACCGTCCCACTGGTAACCAGCTCATGGTTAAACTGATTGAAGTAGCAGAAAGCAGAGGTGGTAGCTTAACTGTCACTCAAGGTGTGAAAACAACGGGAGCTAGTTTTGCTGAAGTAGAAGCTACTCTTAAAGAACTGCTGAAATCAGGTTATGTAAAAATAGATAACGACCCCATTACTGGAGCCGTCACCTACCATTTCCATGAACTTTAAAGTTATTAGTCAATGATTCGATGTCACTAATCTTTTGACTCTTGACTCTTGACTAATTTAGACCTAGCCACTTTTGACCGTTCAAACGCTGCACTAAGCCAAATACCAGTAGATCGAGTGTAATTTTGCGCTCATCGATGAGGAATGACTCAAGAGTGCTAGGTCTTTTGCCCTCATAACAAGAAAATCCTTTTTTCCCTTGAATATCTTCTTCAGGAAAATATAGATTAAAGTTGAACAGGCCCTTTTGCCAACTGCCAACCACTTGCCAGCACTCTTCGGCTGATTGAAAGCCAACGATGGGAACCTTCTGTTTTGCAAAAGATAATTGTAAATCTTTTACTCCTTGCTCAGCGATCGCTTTTTGCACAGCTGGCAAGTAGTCTTGCTGGATGAACTCTACAAACGGCTTGTCTTCAACAGAGGGAGCTTTCTCCTTTTTAGCAGTGGCTTTAGCTGCGGCAGGTTTTTCTCCTGCGTCGGATTTTTCTCCGGTGGCGGGTTTTTCTGCTTTTGCGGCTTTAGCTGCGGCGACCGATTTTTCTCCGGCGCTGGGTTTTTCTCGCTTGGGAGATGCAGCAGCTGGCTTAGCAGCATTGGGGTTAGTTTCTGGGTTTACTGCTTTGGGGTCTGGCGCGTTGGCAGTAGGAATGTCTGTCGCTTCAGGTGAGTCTGTACTAGGAGCGTGTTCTTCAGCGACACTGGGAGCCTGCTTGTCAACATTGCTGGGAGCCACTTCGCCAGCTTCATTATGATTTTTTTCTTCTGCCATTGCTCAGGTCAATCCTTAATTTAGCTTTCAGAGCGATCGCTCACCGTTAAGTAGTAAGTTACCTTTATTTTGACATTAGTCAATGGTCAACAGTCAACGACTTTGGACTCTTGACTGGGACGCGATCGCTTCCTTAATATCTCTTAGCAATTCATCAATTTTGGATTGGGTTGTATTCCAGGAACACATAAAACGCACTCCTCCCACACCAATAAAGGTATAAAATTGCCAGTTCTTACCTTTTAAGCTTTGAATAACATGCTCAGGTAGTTTGACAAAAACGGCGTTTGCTTCTCGCGGAAACATAATTTCAACGCTTTCTATATTTAATAGTTGATTTTCTAAATATTCAGCACATTGATTGGCATGTCGTGCATTTTTTAACCACGCGCCAGTTTCTAACAAACCTAACCAAGGAGCAGAAATAAATCGCATTTTTGAGGCTAGCTGACCGGCTTGCTTACATCGATAATCGAAATCTTCTGCTAATGCTTTGTTGAAAAAAAGAATTGCTTCACCTAATGCCATCCCATTTTTGGTACCGCAAAAGCATAAAACATCTACACCACTTTTCCAGGTCATTTCCGCAGGGCTTTTATTCATAGCAGCAACTGCATTTGCAAAACGAGCGCCGTCCATGTGAATCTTTAAGTTATACTTTCGCGCAATTTCTTTAATCCCCAGAAGTTCTTCAATAGAATATAACGTTCCTAATTCAGTTGATTGAGTAATGCTAATAACTTTAGGTTTGGGATAATGAATATCAGCACGCCTAGTTACTATTGCTTCTATTGCTTGCGGTGTTAACTTGCCATTTTCTCCTTTAGCAAGTAGCAGTTTAGAACCATTGGAAGCAAATTCAGGTGCGCCACATTCATCTGTTTCTATGTGCGCTGTCTCATGACAAATCACACTGTGATATGACTGACAAAGTGCAGCTAATGATAAAGAATTGGCTGCTGTACCGTTAAAGGTAAAAAATACTTCGCAATCAATTTCAAAGAGTTCTCGAAAATAATCTGTTGCTTTTTGAGTCCATTCATCATTACCATAAGCTGGCGCACTGCCTTGATTGGCTTGAATCATGTACTCCAATGCTTCCGGACAAATGCCAGAGCAATTATCACTCGCAAACTGTTCTGAGTGGCTACTCATAATCTCTACTTTCATGTAATTTACAAAATATTAGTTAACAATCTTGGCAGCAGTTCCAACTCAAAGGTAACACCAGTGATGAGAAGGTGTTTTAGGGGAACACTAAGGAAAAAACTACTGACGAAGAGGTTAATGATGCAGTTGAGTATAATTGACGAAAAATTGCAGATAGAATTTACATGTCAAGAGCAACTACTAGCTGTTCGCTTCCATAAACTTTGGGAAATACCACTTATCCATATCCAACAAGTTACGACAGCCGAACCTCAAAGCAATTGGAAAGAACTGCGTGCCCCTGGTAGTTTTGTGCCTGGATTAATTAAAGCTGGCACTTATTACACAAACCGGGGCAAAGAATTTTGGTATGTGAATAGAGAAACAAATTATTTAACCATTGAGTTACAAGATGAATCCTATAAGCGGATTATCTTCACTATTAACGACAATGAATTTTGGCAGCAAAGACTTAATGAGGCGATCGCTATATAATTAATCAAGCAAAATCTACCGAAAATATAGGGGCACTGTTTTGTGCCCCTAATAACAAACCTTGAGGATATATTTACTAAATAGTAGGTTTCACCTACGTCAGCCTCCAGCGACAGCAGGCACAATACTGACTTCATCACCATCTTTCAGGGCTGTATCTGTCCCTTCTAAAAAGCGGATATCTTCACTATTGAGGTACAAATTCAGAAAACGGCGTGGCTTTCCCTGCTCATCACACAACCGTGCTTTAATCCCAGGAAAGCTTTTTTCTAAAGACTCTAAAAGTTCAGCAATCGTACTACCACTACATTCTAGGGTAGCTTGGTTATTAGTAAAATTTTGTAGCGCAGTAGGAACTAAAACTGTTACAGACATAGAGATAGAAAGTTAAGAGTGAAGAGTGAGGAGTTAGGAATCAAGTTAAGAGTTAGGAGTTAGGAAAAAAACTCACAACTCATAACTCATAACTCCTAACTAAACGAGGACTTGTTGCCATTCCAAGCGATCGAGTGTACGAGAACGCTCAAGGGCACGTTCAAAGCTATCGAGTTTGGCATCAATAGTCAAGGGTTCGCCAATGTAGCCTTGTACAGCTTCTTGGGTTTTCAGACCATTGCCAGTGATGTAAACCACGGTAGTCTCATCTGGATCGATTCTGCCAGCTTCTACCAGTTTTTTCAGCACGGCAACAGTTGTACCACCAGCTGTTTCTGTAAAGATGCCTTCGGTTTCTGCCAGCAGCTTGATTCCTTCGATAATTTCTGCATCATTGACTGATTCAATATTACCGCCAGTTTTCTTAGCGATTTCAACAGCATAAATTCCGTCTGCTGGATTGCCAATTGCAATTGACTTAGCAATTGTATTCGGTTTCACTGGCTTAATAAAGTCGCGGTCTTGTTTAAATGCTTCGGCGATAGGAGAACAACCATCAGCTTGCGCGCCACTGAAACGGACATTTTTGCCTTCTACTAAACCGACTTCGACAAATTCTTGGAAGCCTTTATGAATTTTGGTAAATAGCGAACCAGAAGCGAGAGGGGCAACAATATGGTCTGGTAGTTCCCAACCCAATTGTTCGGCGACTTCAAATCCCAGAGTTTTGGAACCTTCAGAATAGTATGGGCGCAAATTGATGTTGACAAAACCCCAGCCATGTGTATTAGCAACTTCCGAACAGAGACGATTTACCTGATCGTAATTACCTTTCACTGCCATTAGGGTGGGACTGTAGATCAAGCTACCCAGAATCTTACCTGCTTCTAAATCTGCGGGGATGAACACACAGCAATCTAAACCAGCGTGAGCTGCGATCGCAGCTGTAGAATTTGCCAAGTTCCCTGTGCTAGCGCAGGAAACTGTAGTGAAACCCAATTCCCGTGCCCGGGTGAGGGCAACAGACACCACCCGATCTTTGAAGCTGAGGGTGGGCATGTTGACGGCATCATTTTTGATATAAAGCTTGTTTAAACCCAGGCGACGTGCGAGACGGTGGGAACGAACCAACGGAGTCATCCCGGTTCCCACATCAATCACATTGTCAGTTGCGACAGGCAAAAAGGGACGGTAACGCCAAATAGAATTCGGCCCAGCTTGAATTTTTTCACGAGTGACAGTGCGACGTAGGGCGCTGTAGTCATACAAGACTTCCAGCGGGCCAAAGCATAACTCACAAACATTGCTGGCTTTGAGTTCGTATTCTGCACCACATTCCTTACACTTCAAGGATTTAAATGTGGCGGTGGTTGCTGGGGTAGGTGTTGTTGTTGCCTGAGTCATAAACTAGCTTTCCCTGTTCGTCCGTCAACTGTCCGATGAATAGTAACACGAGGAAAAACGCTAGTCAAACATACCCGACTAAAATTATCGGGTTTAGTTTACTTAAAATAAAATCCAGGTGAACATCAAGGTAATTGCTTGACTAAATTCCAAAAGTGCAGAGTGATAATTCTCTACGGAAGAACATTTTTATGCCTACTGGTATACATAGTTATACAATCTACTTAAGTATGTGTAAATAAATTCCCTGACTCCACTAAAGCTTTAGTGTATTTGTATAAAAACTATTTAAGCTATCTGTGAACTATTTAAGTAACAATACTGTTTTTGACAAAAGTAAATTTATTTTAATACCAGTAATTAAACTGTTTTAAATTCTACGATCTTCGTTTTAAGGTTCTACTATTAGATTCTTGATTTGAAAAAATCACCAGTTTAAGGTTAGTAACCAAAAACTTTTAGAACCTAAGTTAGTAGAGCGTAATCAGAGGTTGCGTACTGCTATAAATACCTAAAAAATAGCTATATATTGACAGTCTCAGGCAATAATTATTCTTCCGAGACAATGTTTTTTGTGTCTGAATGTCTTCAATCCGCAGCCTGGATTTGAGACATCAGGCAAATTATGCGTTTTATTTCTGTTGAAAATATCAACAGAAAAATTTACCGAGCAACTACACTAATGCGATGAAATTTCCGAAGCAATCTACCAAAAATAAGCAATTTAAATTTTACCGTTGTTTAGTAGCGACAGCATTATTAGCTAATGGAATTTTCCAACTTGTAGCACCTGTATTAGCTGAAGGCACAACTGCTGGTCAATCTATTAGCAACACAGCGACTGCGACCTACGAAGATCCCAATAGTCCGGGAACAACAATAAATGCTACCTCTAACACTGTCGTTGTTACTGTAGCAGAAGTTGCTGGTATCACCGTCTCAGCTTCTGGTGTCGAAGATAGCAACGGTGGTTCTGTTGGAGTTGGGGATTTACTGATATACACCTACACTCTGACAAACGTAGGTAACGACCCCACGCAATTCCGGATTCCTAACCTCGCTACAACAACTGGGCCGGGTACAGTTTCTGGTACATTGCCTGGTGGTACACCTAATAGCCTGCAATACAGCACCGACGGTGGTGCAACTTGGGTAAATATCACTAGCACTGAGGTATTCACACCCTCGGTTTCGCCTGGTGGTACAGTTTTGGTGCGCGTGCCTGTCACCGTACAAGCTGGCGCTCAAACCAACGACGTAATTACCGTTACTCTTGGTAATACTCCTGGTAATGCTCAAAACCAACTGCGGAATCCCGATGGTGGTGACGTTTATACCGCAGATAACCCTGATGGTAGCGTTGCTGGTGAGGTAGCTGGTTCACCCGTCAACGGTACGCGAGAAGCTAGTGCCACCGCTCAAATTCAGGTTGGTTCCACTGCCAAGACTTATACGTTAGCCACGATTCTCAAAACTCGCAGTACTTACAGCAATGCTGGCACACCTCAAATTACAGATGATAAACTCACCTACGATTTGAGCGTGCGGGTGGAGTCCAATGACCCAACAGGACAAGGAATTACCCCAGCCCCACTGGTGGGTACAAGCATCAACGTTAATGGTACGGCTGCCACCTACATCTTGGTTTCTGATGCGATTCCTGCGGGTACAGATTTGGCAGTTGCACCAACTCCCCCTCCTGGTTGGCAAGCAGTCTATACCACTGACCCAGTGACGACTGATGCCAATACAACCAATTGGAAAACCTTTCCTTTACAAGGTGCTGACACTCTGGCTGGTGTAACTCGCGTTGGTTTTATCAATCAGCCATCTTCAGTTACTTCCATTGCTCCTGGTGCCACAGTTAGTGGCTTCTCGATTCAGGTAGCTATTGAATCAACTGCAACTTCACCCTTAACTGTTGCTAACATCGCCCAATTGTTCGGTCAAACTCCCGGTACTAACGCCCCTGTATACGACGAATCTGGCGACCAAAATCCCAGCAACTACGACGGCTCTCCAGGTAGTATGACACCACCTCCGGGTACAGATACCAATAATGATGGTGTTCCCAATACTTTACCGCCTACCAGTGTTGATGACGGCTATATTGATGCCCCAACCAATCCGGAAACAGGAACTGACCCAGGTAACAACAACAGTGGTACTGGCCCAGGCGGTGAAGCAAACCCCTTCACAGTGCAAACACCTGTTAACTCAGCGGTACTCAACGGGCCGCAGAATACACCAGATGCTGTTGGACCATCGGGTCAAACCAACGATGACTTCACTAACAAATCTTCCCTCATTCCTGCGGGTACAGCCCCTGGTACAAAAATTGACCCAGCAGCGGTAGGATTTACCAACACAATTAGGAACAGCGGCACTGACCCTGGCAATATCACGCTAACGCCAACTCCACCAGCCAATCCCAAAGATTTACCGGATGGTACAAAGGTGACAGTTACTTATGGTAGTCAGTCTGCTGTCTATACCTACAATCAAGGAACAGGAACCTTTACAACCCCTACACCAATTACCATCCCTAACGTTGCTGCTGGTGCAACTATTAACTATGGTGTAGAAGTAGATTTGCCAGCCAATACATCCCTGTCAACCGATACCATCCCAGACTACCCAGGCGACCAAGAATTTGGCTACCCAGTCTATATAACTGCCTCTATTGATACGAATGCAGATGGTACACCTGATAGTCAAAACATCACTATTGATCGCGTATACACTGGCTATTTGAAACTGGTGAAAGTGTCACGAGTTCTACCGGGAACTGGGCCAGCAATTGGCGCAGGTCAAGATGACTTTGAATCTACACCAGCTTTCAATGGGATCGATCCAAATGCCAATGTTGCTGATGTACCAAGAACACCTGCACCTGGAAACATTATTGAGTACCAGATTCGGTATAAAAATATTTCTGATGCTCAATCTGGCAGCGGTAACGTAATTTTGAATGCTGACAAGGTTGTGATTGTTGAAGATGGCACAACCGCTGATGATACTCCTGCTGGTTCTAACAATTGGGCGTTAGACAACGATAATAACGGTCAAATTGATACCAGTAATATTGTGGGTTCAGCTAAGGATTCTGGGGCTGCAACCATCCAATTTTACAGTGGTAATAACCCAGCTAACACATCTGGTATTGACCAAACTGGAACCACGGTGACTACCGATGTCACTAAGTATGTAGACACCATTACTGGCAGAGTAGCGCCAGGTGAGCAAAGAACATTTACCTTCCAACGCAAGGTTAATTAAGTAGTTTCCGCAAATTTTTAGAGGTTATTCAGATGAAGGGTGTTTCTATTGCAGGTATAGGAGCCATAGCTCTAGTCGCTACAGTTCCAATAGTCAGCCAGATACCGGGAGTGGCTTCTTTATGGCAGTCTGGAAGCGCAACTGCTCAGAATATCAAAAGTCAACCACAAATACAGCTGCGCTTGGAAGCGGAAAAGCAAGTGGTGGTAAAGGATCGGCAAGGTAAGCAAAGCAAAAATTGGCAAGCTTTGAAGGGTCAAGCTGTGGTACAACCAGGAGATGTGCTGCGTTATACCTTAATTAGTGAGAACAAGAGCGATCGCCCAGTCAATAATTTGATTCTAAATCAACCCATTCCCAAACAAATGGTATACGTGCTGAAATCTGCCAATGTGACTAACGATGCCAAAATTACTTACAGCATCGATGGCGGACGCAGTTTCGTAGAAAATCCTACCGTTAAAGTTACCCTCCCTAACGGCAAAGTGGAAACTCAATCAGCACCAGCTAGTGCTTATACCAACATTCGCTTACAAATTCCATCGGTGGCGGTGAAAACAACAGTCAAAGCAACTTATCAAACTCAGGTGCGCTGATTTACAGGATAAGTGATTCTCAGTTGGATTAAACACGAAACATGAACTTAACCCCCAACCCCCTTTCCTATTAGGTAAGGGGAGAAAGGCAATTTTGTATCTATGTATTTTTAAAGTTAAACAAGAGTGCTTTTGTTAACAAACAAAAGGGCATTTCAGAGGAGATGAGTTCAGTGATCCGTCCTCAAAAACAAAAGCAGACTACTTCTAGCACTAGCTGGTGTCAACGACTAACAGCAGCTTTTCTGCTGGGAAACATGTTGTATACCACCATCCCTAGAACAGCGCAGGCGCAACAGACTGTAAGTCCGGTTGCGGTTCAACCTATATTAAGCATCACCAATCAAGCTACCTATACTTATACAGATACTGCCACTAATTATCAATATCAAGGAATTTCTAGTCAACTTAACTTGAGTCCAAACCCATTAGTTGACCCATTAGGGCGAATTTTAGGTTGTGCGGGCACAATCTTACCTGACTATACAGGTTTTTCAGTTGGCGTATACGAACCTAATCTTAGCGATCCAACAGGAACTGAATTGGGACAATTGGTTTCTCTAACTCGGACAGAGTTGCCTGATATTCCTAATAACAATATTCCCGGTGGCAAAGCGCCAAATATACAGAATAGTAATCCCTACTTCATTACTAATAATCCGGCTGGTGTCTATAACTTTCTACTCGACCCGAATAAGGGTCAAACCGATCCAGGTAAAACTTACATTTTTGTAGTTAATCCACCAGCAAACTCCATCTACCAGCAGCGGCGGATCAAGATTCAAATTCTTGGTAGTACTGGCACGAGTAATAACAGTGTTATTCGGTATGTTGCTTCTTCCTTAGATGGGCAACCAATTAGTCTGACAGGTGAGACCAGGTTAGAGGGCACAGTTGTCTTGGTTCCCAATGCGGAATTAGTGGGACTAGACTTATTAGCCTTTGAATTCACTACAAATATGTGTCAAGCAACCCAGGTGCAGCTCGTCAAAACAGGCGATCGCGCTACTGCTGAACCTGGAGATACAGTCATCTACCGCCTGTCGGTCAGAAATTTGGCTGATGCTGATTTGAACAATATTGTTGTTACCGACAACTTACCTTTAGGATTCAACTTCTTACCGAAATCTGTGCGGGGAGAGATAGATGGTCAATCAGTTACCGTTACCTCCGAACGCAATGGCAACACGGTGACATTCCGCACAGACACAACTATTCCCATTGGGAAAGTTCTGAATATTGCTTACGCTGCTCAACTCACGAATGATTCACAACGCGGTAATGGTCGTAACAGTGCGATCGTTAATGCACTACGAGTTGACAACCGTTTTAGCATTAAAGACGGCCCAGCAACCCATCAGTTAAAAATTAGACCAGGAATTGTTTCTGACTGCGGCACCATCATTGGTCGCGTGTTTATTGATAAAAACTTTGACGGCGAACAGCAGCCTGGAGAGCCAGGAGTTCCCAATGCGGTGATTTATCTAGAGGACGGCAACCGTATTACCACAGATCCCAATGGTTTGTTCTCTGTAGCCAATGTTTTACCAGGAAGCCACACAGGCGTATTAGACCTCAGTAGCGTCCCAGGCTACACCCTAGCTCCCAACAAAAAATTCCGCGAACGCAATAGCCAATCTCGCCTAGTGCGTTTAGAGCCTGGTGGCTTGGTACGTATGAACTTTGCAGTCACCCCCACCTCACAGGAGCAAGTCAAGAAATGAAACCCAGACTGCACCGTGCAACTACTTTTAACCTAAAGTTGATGGGGGCTATGGCAGGAGCCTTAAGCGTTGTTTTATATCCAGCTATAGCCCATGCCGAAGTCACAGACACCCCACAGACTGCGACAACTCAAGCTGAGACTAACCCTGCAAACACAATACAACTTCAGACAGTGGAATCTGAACAAGCGACTGTGTCCCCAGCAACTAATACGCAAGAGGTACAAAGCGAGAAGTCCGTACCAAATTTCCCTAGCACTGGGGAGGCTATGCAAGTAACTTCAGCAATTGACACAACAGTGCAGAATGAGAAATCTGTACCAGATCCTCCTAGTGCTGGAGAAGCTATTCCAGCAATTTCTTTGAATTTTCGGCATCCTGCAAACCAAATAGAATCATTTCAACCAGCAATTGATACGCCGTTACCAAGAGGCTTAAGAAAAATAGCACACAGAGGTGAGGAAAATTTCTTGCCCCAGACTACTACCACCCCTACTTCCTCAACCGAAATACAGCCATTTCAACCAGAAACTTCTACCGAGTTGCCTAGAGGCTTACGCAAAATAGCAGTAACACAAAGCAAGGGTGAGGGGCGTAGAGAGATGATGAGTATGGATACTCCTCTTCCCGCCGCGACTCCAGAAGAGACTTCTAATCCAACTACTCCAACTTCAACAACAGTAAAAATCCTGAGTCCAACTCCTGACAGTGTGATGGATATACCAGCTACCACGGTGAAGGTGCAATTTCCTGCTGGTAGTCAAGTGGAATTACGGCTGAATGGCATGTTGGTAGATCCTTCCTTGGTCGGACAGACGGAAACTGATGCCAGTACTAACTTAGTAACGCAGACTTGGTACGGTGTCTCGTTACAAGAAGGTGAAAACACCATCTCTGCACAAGCAGTCGGAGGGTCAAAACCTGCTATGACAGTGCGGGTAGTAGTAAGAGGAGCGCCGCAGGAATTAACGTTAGAAACACTTGAGTCTCGGATTCCAGCTGATGGACGTTCGACAGCTACAGTTCGAGGTCAACTGATTGATGGCAAGGGTAATCGTTCTAACCGAGATGCGGTTGTCACCTTAATACCGACTGGTGGGGAGTTTGTCGAAAAAGACTTCAAACCCGACCAGCCGGGATTTCAGGTAGAAGCACGTAACGGACAATTCACAGCCACTTTGCGATCGCCTTTGAAGGCGCAAACTGTGCGAATTCGGGCCACAGCTAATGATTTAGAAGGTTTTACCCAAGTGCAATTTGAAACAGCACTGCGTCCTAGTTTGGTGACTGGGGTAGTTGATGTACGTTTGGGTGCGAGAGGAACAAATTATTATGGTAGTTTCCGTGATTTCCTACGTCCTGACAAAGATACTAGAACGCAATTAGATTTTCACTCAGCGGTGTTTGCTACGGGTGCGATCGGGGAGTGGTTGTTTACAGGTGCATACAATAGTTCTCGCAACTTAAACGAAGATTGTAATTGCGATAATCGTCTGTTTAGAACTTACCAGTTCAGCGAGCAAAACTATCCCGTCTACGGCGATAGCTCTAAAGTTGATGTTGTCACTCCTTCGATTGACAGCGTATTTGTGCGTTTTGAGCGTTCGACTGGTATCCCTGGAACTGCGCCTGATTATGCCATGTGGGGCGACTATGACACTGAGGAGTTTGCCCGTTCGTCGCAGCAGTTTACTTCTATTACCCGCCAACTCCATGGTTTTAAAGCTAACTATAACTTAGGGAACGTCCAAATTACGGGATTCTATGGAAATCATCTAGAAGGTTTTCAAAGAGATACTATTGCTCCTGATGGTACTAGTGGCTATTACTTCCTTTCCCGTCGGATACTGGTTCCAGGTAGTGAAAATGTCTTTATCGAGTTAGAAGAACTGAATCGTCCCGGTACGGTGCTGCAACGGAAACAGCTTAGTAGAGGGCCAGACTACGAAATCGACTACGATCGCGGTACTTTATTATTCCGCGAACCGATTCTTCGCACCGATATCGATCGAGATGGACAAGTATTAGTACGTCGGATTGTTATTAGTTACCAATACGATAGCCAAGAATCTGACAGCAATATCTTTGCCGGTCGCTTGCAATATAACCTTTCTCGCACTCTCAATCAGGAAAGTTGGATAGGAGCGACTTATGTCCAAGAAAATCAGGGAGTGCGTGACTTTCAACTCTACGGTGCAGATGCTTTGATAGCTTTGGGTGACAAGGGCAGATTAATTGCAGAATATGCCCATTCCACTAATGATTCTGACTTGATGGGTAAGGTAAGTGGTGAGGCTTACCGTTTGGAAGCTGAGGGAAAGATTGCTAATGGTATTCAAGGTCGTGCCTATTATCGCTATGCCGATACTGGCTTTGCAAATAATGCCACTGTCAGCTTTGTACCAGGACAAACTCGCTATGGAGCGCAACTTACAGGTAAGCTAACCTCAACTACCAATGTGCGGGTGCAATACGACCATGAAGATAATTTCGGTATTGCTCCTCAACCATTAGATACCTTTGAAGAACTATTTTCACCGCGTTCTGAGGCGATACCTGGGAGCAAAGTTGATAACTCGCTGACAACGATTTCTGCCGGGATTCAACAACGTTTGGGTAAAGCTATTGTTGATGTGGATTGGATTCATCGTGACAGGGAAGACCGCATCCCTACCAACGCCCTTAGCAGTAGTTCAAATCAATTGCGATCGCGTTTTTCCCTTCCCATTGCCAAAAACCTGACTTTCCAAGCACAAAATGAACTAACTTTATCTTCTCAAGAAGATAGTGTCTATCCAGACCGTACCATCTTTGGCTTGAATTGGGCGGCAATGCCCGGTGTCAATATCAGTCTTGCCCAACAATTTTACACTAGCGGTCAGTTTGACGGTAACTCCATCACTAGCTTAAGTGTCAACGGCGAACACAAACTCGGCACAGATACTACCTTGACTGGTCGTTACACAATTTTGGGGGGTGCCAATCAAATTACTACTCAAGGAGCAATTGGTCTAAATAACCGCTGGACTATTGCTCCTGGGTTGCGGCTGAACTTGGCTTACGAACACGTATTTGGCAACTTCTTCGGACGGACAGCGGCGGGTCAGCAATATGCCCAACCCTTTGCTGTTGGTCAATCAGCCTCTGCGATCGGTTTTGATGGTGGCGATAGCTACAGCGTGGGACTGGAATACAGTGATAATCCCAAGTTTCAAGCTAGCGCTCGCTACGAACATCGTACTTCTTCTGGTGGCTCTAATACTGTTATTTCAGCAGCCGCTACAGGTAAAATTTCCCCTGCTCTGACCGCCTTGGTGCGCTATCACCAGGCAAACTCTTCTAATCAAAAGCTTTCAGGACTCGGAGATACAGTTAACCTCAAGGTGGGTTTAGCCTACCGCGACCCCAACGATGATAAATTTAATGCTTTGTTGCGTTATGAATATCGTCAAAATCCGGCGGTGATTCCTGACACTATTTTGTTAGGTAGTGGTACAGGTTCTGAAGACCATACCTTCGCTTTAGAAGCTATCTACGCCCCCAACTGGCAATGGGAATTCTACGGAAAGTATGCTCTACGTAACAGTACTTCTTACTTGGCTAACGATTTAGCAGGTACTAGTACAGTAAATTTAGGACAATTACGGGCTACCTATCGCCTAGGATACAGCATGGATTTAGTAGGTGAAGCTCGTTGGATTGGTCAATCTAACTATACAGAGACAGGTTTTGTTCTGGAAACAGGTTATTATCTAACTCCTAACTTGCGCCTTGCTGCTGGATATGTCTTTGGTAAAGTCGATGACCGGGATTTTTCTGGCGCACGTTCCGCAGGCGGCCCTTATTTGGGTTTAACCCTCAAACTCAACGAATTATTTGATGGTTTTGGACAGCAAAAAATTCCACAACCGCAGCAACAAAAATCCACAACCTTGGTAAATAGACTCAAGAATGCAACGTCGAGTAGAGATTCAGGAATTAAACCATGAAATCTTTTGGTAGATTTTACCTCACTTTGGGCAAACTCAAAACAGCTAATAGAACCTCTAAACCTGCTGTGAACGCTCTGATTCAATTTGTTTGTTCTTCCTAATTAGTAGTTGCTCAATGCAGAAACCACCTATGAACATCAGGATGAAACGTCCATTGCCAAGCAGCTACCAAGGAAAATTACTCGGTAGCTTTGCCTTTGTTCTGTGTGTCTTAGGACAAGGAATACAACCTAGCTGGGCTGAGGGAAGCAAAGAATTAGTCGCCGATGGTGGATATCGACCTTACTTAGAATGGGCAAGTACAACCACTGCGGGTATTACCAGACAAACAACACTCCAAGTTTATGTCCAAGCAGGAGAAATCGTTAATCTTGGTTCTAGTGTCCCTACAAGTGCGAATGGAACTAACGATATTGTTTACCGAAGTCCCTTCGGAGGCCAAAATGGGTCTTGTGATGTTCTGGCCTCTGGCTTTGGCTTGATTGATACGCTTGCCAAGGAATCAGCTGGCCCCTTACCCAGTGCAGGTGGCTACACACCTTGTAGCTTCACTGCTACAGAAACTGGTATTTACACAGTCGAGTTTCGTGCCCCTAACACAACTAACAATCCCCCACCCAGAACTACAAATGCGGTATTTCCTACAGATAACAGCCAAAATGCCGGGGTAGCTGCTTGGGATATCACGGTTAAAGATAGCAGCAATAATACTAAAAAAGGTCGAGTATTTACCAACTACATTGCCATGAATATGGGGGCGAATGCCAGTGGAAACACTCCAATAGCACTTAACTCCAAGCTTTATATTCAAACTAAAGATGGGTATCGGTATGAAACTGATATGAATGGTGTCGATCCCTTTGGCTTCATCTTTTTTGCTAATAATCGGGGATATCTTGACAAAACGAATAACAGCACTCTTTACCGTTCTGCTGGCGGTGCTACTGATAATAATCTAAACTTCGCTGGCAATGTGCGAGTCCAAAATCCGAATGTTGCCGACACTGCAACAGACATTACTCATCTAGTTTTTTTTAATCGTCCCGATACTATAACGCTCTCAGGTTTAGGTATTCCATTATCACCAATTATTCCAGCAGCACCGACTAATTTTCAATTTACTGGAGCAAATGGAGGGAGTGGGAACCAAACTTACGTCGGGGTTGGGGGCTATTTTAGCTTTAATTCTGCTTCTAGCGGCAGCTATCAAATCATCATTGACACCAATAATGATGGCATTTACGACCCCAGTAGCGATCGCGTGCTACAAAACATCCTATCTTCTGGCTCTAATGTGGTGTTTTGGGATGGCAAGGATGCTAGTGGAACGAATCTACAACCTCTACCAAGTAATGCACCTTACAATGCCCAAATCACAACCAGGGCAGGTGAATATCACTTTCCCATGTTAGATGCTGAGAATAATCCTCTGGGGTTCAAAATTACGATGGAGAACCCGCCTGCTACATTTCCTAATCTTACAGATCAAAATGGACAGCAGATTAGCTCTACGACGGTTTATTACAACGACAATAATTACACTACCGCCAATGGAACATCGATTAATCTAAGTGGTACGGGAGCTACTAATCCCCGTAATGCCTCTAGAGGGATAAATAGTGCCACAGGAGAGCATGAATTTAGTAACGGCTATGGTGATTTTAAGGGGATAGACACTTGGACATACTTCCCCAGTCAAGCTGTACTTACTCCCTTGGTAATTACCACAAATCAGCAGGCCAATGTCAAAGGAACCAAGTCTGTTCGCTTCCTGACAGACAATGATGGTAGCGGCACGGTGACTGTGGGCGATAGCGTAGAATACACTATCACTTATTCCAACCTAAATCCAGGTAACAGCAACGCAATTAATTTTGTTATAATCGATTCTTTACCTTCGCAGTTAACCTTTGTCAGTGCGGCAATTACTGCTGCGACTGCGGGGAATAACATCACTCGCAATACCAGTTATTACGGTTCTGGTGCTGTTACCAATTCTGGTACTTTGCGTGTAGGCGACACCATTACCATTAAAATTACTGCCACAATTAACAATGCCAATGGCGGTAATTCAATTAGTAACCAAGCAAGTGCTACCTTCAACACTCCAGATAATCCTTCAGGAACAGTTGGCACTGTATTCACAGATGCAGACTCTGCTGGTGCTACTACCAATCTACCTACCCCAGGCAATTATTTCTCACAAATTGCTGACGATGGTGTGAACTTAGGGAACGATCCAAGTAAAACTGGGGATGATGACCCGACTTTGTTCACCGCATTAAATGCTCTCAATTATCAGGTTTCACCTTTGGCGGGCAAAGTTATCATTAACGAAGTTCTATACAACGAAACAGACACTACTATTTCTGCTGACAGCAATGATGAGTTTATTGAACTCTACAATGCTTCTTCATCTGCTGTAGATTTGAGTGGTTTGAAGCTAGGAGATGGCAATCTCATCGCCAATAGTACCGACGGTGCTGGCGGGTTTAGTTATACATTCCCCAATGGTACAACTTTACAACCAGGGCAATATGCTGTGATTTGGATTGGCAATAACAACGCCAACCATCAAGCAACAGCAGCTTTTCAAACTTGGTTAGGACAGACTCCTAAGCTGAATAACTCTGGTGATGATATTTGGTTATACGATAACCAGAATCAGATTATCGATTATGTTGCCTATGGTGGTGGTAGCGCGGTGAATACGCCTCCCCCAAGTTCTCTGAATATTTGGAATAACACTTATCAGTCTTCTCTAGCTGGAAGTAGCAATGGTCAATCTATTAGTTTGACCCCAAATGGTCAGGATAGTAATAGCAGTGCTTGTTGGGAAGCCAGTACCAGTGGAAATGCCAGCGCACGGTGTCCAAACTATCTGCCAACTAGAGATACTGATGCTATTAGCGGTCGTGTAACTAGCGTGGGTGAGAACAATAACGGCGCTATGACTCCTAATGCAAAGCTTTTGTTGATTAAACGCATCACGCGCATTAATAATAAAGATTTAACCGATATTGTGGATGGTCGTAGTGACGTTCCTACTAATGCTGCAAACTATATACCAGAACCTTATGCTTCTGATGATAACGATGCCAAATGGCCTGCTGGCTACTTACGGGGATTAATTAATGCTGGCACTGTTAAGCCGGGAGATGAAGTAGAATACACTGTCTACTTCCTATCTAAAGGTCAGGGTAATGCAACCAATGTCAGACTCTGTGATTTAGTCCCTGCCAACACTACTTTTATTCCTACTGCCTTTAATGCTATGACTCCTAATGATGGTGGTTTAGCAGGAGCAGAGCAAGGTATTGCTTTGGCTGTTGGTTCTAACACACCTACGGTTTACCTTAGCAATATAGAAGATGCAAGCGATCGCGGACGTTTTTATCCTGCTAACGACCCAGCCACACCATCATCTTGCGGCAATAATAGCAATGGCGCAGTAGTAGTAAATGTTACACGAAATCCAGATTTACCCAATCTACCCCCAGCAACTGCATCTGGCACACCAGCTAGTTCTTATGGCTTTATTCGCTTCCGTGCCAGGGTGAAATAAGGAAAAGTTAGGAGTTGAGAGTTTTTTATTCATAACTCATAACTCATAACTCATAACTCTTCACTTTTTTGCTAGCCACCACTGACGGGTGGAATTAGCACTACCTCATCGCCATCTTGCAGTAGAGTATCTGGTTCGACAAATATCAAATTAATCCCAAAGCGAGTGACATCGCGCCATTGGGCTAGTTCTGGGTGTTCAACAATGAGGCGATCGCACACCTCTTTAACTGGCGTACCATAAGGAAACTCCAGCACTAGTTCCGAAACCCCATAGGCTTCTTGATAAGCAGCAAATAATTTTACAGTAACTGTGATTGCAGACTTAGACATACAACATGCTCTGGAAACACCAGCAAGCAGTTTTATAATTGAAGAATACTCTATTATCTATTGAAATCGATCGTAGATTTACATTGTTTGAAAATAGGGGACAGATTGCAGAGGATAGAGGTATAGAGGCAGGAGAGCAAGGGAGAAAGCTTTGCCTGGGGAAAGGGCAAAAGGGCAAAGGAAAAAATCTGTCCTTTACCCTTTTAAGATGCCCGAAGGGCTTTAACTCATAACTCATAACTCAGCACTCCCTTGTACAGACGCGATTAATCGCGTCTGTACTTAGCACTTTTTACTTTCCTTTTGCGCATTTACTTACCCCAAGATACTTGTTCTAACTTGGAACTACAAAAAATAATTTGTCGTCCTGTTCGCTTGTCGGGACTTAAACATTTTTTGGAAAGAAATAAGCCTCAAATCTATGCAAGGCAAGGAAAATACACCAAATACCCAAAAACGCCTGAAACCCAGATATATCAAGAAATTAGGCTTAACGAAGTCAAAGTCTCTTTGTATATACATTTGAGTTATTTTTCTGGGTATTTTTTGTCTAAGTCCCATTATCCTCAATTTCAGGCAGAGCAATGTTAAAGCCTGTTTTTAGTTTTCCAG
Organism: Dendronalium sp. ChiSLP03b; assembly: GCF_034531165.2. Lineage (NCBI taxonomy): Bacteria > Bacillati > Cyanobacteriota > Cyanophyceae > Nostocales > Nostocaceae > Dendronalium > Dendronalium sp. ChiSLP03b. The sequence goes on from NZ_JAVRBR020000075.1 coordinate 52,855, forward strand.
CATATCTGTCTATGATTCAAAAATTTGGCATTTCATCAGAAATATGCTTCCTTTGGGTTGTACTTAATTATGTACACACCAAATTTAGATGCTGCTTCGCAAGTTCATGCATGTTCAATTTGTATCGCGTCTGTGGTTAGTTTCAGTGTTAAATGTAAATAGCAAAACAAGAAACTACTGGAAAATTACTCACTTTGGCGATTCAAATCAAATGCGTATTAGCAGCTTTCTAACACTACATTTGAAAAACCATAAGGGGAGTTGAAAGTGATCGGGATTTTAATGGATGCTGACTTAATAATAGAAGCTTTGCTAAATCGCGATGAATTTGCAGAAGATGTCAAAGAATTATTGGATATGATACATCCATCGATTCAAATGCACTTAACAGATGTTGGCTGGCAAAAAATTTACGCTTATGCTAGTCGTTTCAAGAATAGCAAGACTGCTGAGATAGTAGTAGATTGGTTACAAGAGAAAATTCAGATTTGTATTGTCGATCAGACCATACTGCAAAAAGCACGCTCGTTACCTCTGAAGGATTTTGAATCTGCTGTAGAGTTAGTCTGTGTTAGTTATCACAAAATGGATGCGATTGTTACCCATAGACAAGAAGACTTTGCGGAGCCTCTAAATCAGTTCTGGGTTTGGTCGGTGGCAGACTTGCGATTGCGTGCAAATTTAGAAAGTCAGTTACAAGCAATGATATTTAGTTAGTTACATATCAATAGAGTTCAGTTAGTAATGTTGCATTTCTGGAAGATAAGTATCTAAGCATAAATACTTAAATAGTTATTTTCTTCTTTCCTGTTACCTGTTAAGAGTTCTGTGTCTTTACCAATGAATTTAATTTTGTCCAACTACTTATCACTCACCCCATAAGCCACCTTTGCTAAGGATGAACAAGTTTGACGAACCAGATTGTAGCCAAGAAAAGAGGTGTAAGGCGTTAAGAGTGTAGAGGTATAGGATAAATCCTACTTTGTTAAGGCTGTTCGTGGCGGCAAAGCTTAAATATTTAAAATACTTTAACCTAAGAATTTTGGTGTATTAAGAGTTCAGATAAAAGTTTTTTTAGTGATTTTCTGGGCGCTGGTTTTTTTTGGTGCTAGGATCTACGACTATAAGATTAAGATAAAAGTGCTGTAGCTGTGAAACATAAGCCAAAACCAAGGATCGCTTTGCTTCGTGAAAAAGCAGGGCTAACCCAGCTTGAATTATCGCGTCTTGTGGGCGTGACTGAAAGCACTATCCAAAACTGGGAAAGCGGCAGGACTGGGACAGAGCATATTGAAAGAATCGTTAGGTTTTGTAAAGCCCTGAATTGCCAAGTAGAAGACCTAATTGAGTATGTGAGTGAATCATTAGAGGAGCCTGTAGCTCAACCCAGTTCGTTAAGTGAAATACATCATTTATTGGGAACTGAGGAGCCAGTTACAGCTAGTAGTCCTGACAATGAGGTAGCTCAACAGCGAAAAGCTAGGAGCAGCTAATACGGATCTTCTGTTATCCCTTTGTGTATGTGCTGGCTCATGAATTTGATGCTGTCGCACTACTGTCATGCCTGTCAAACAGACTACACTTAAATCCTTATGTGGTCACTAATCCGAAATTTTTGACACTCCTTGGACTAACACTGCTTCTGTGTCGTAACTTGACAGCATTTGGTGCCAAGCTTGGTAGTGTATTGAGTCAGTGTTGACAATAGTAATATCTAGATAAAACATGATTGCAGCCAGCATAATTTTTGGGTAGAATGTAAATAATTATTAAGTTTATTTACATAACTTACATAGTTTTTCTGTCCTAAGTCATTATTCTTTCCTGAATAGAGGACAAAAAACATACGATCAATCGGCTAAATCCTAAAATCTATACTGAATAAGGACTGAAGACTGGGTACTGGGGATTGGTGACTAAAGATGGAGAAAGGGAAAAGGAATTGTTTTCCTCTTCGCCCTTCTCAATCCCCAATTCCTAATCTTCAGTGTCCAATCGCCAATTTCTGTGTAAGCAAATGATAGCCGCTACAAAATTTTTTCGCGTTGACAATCTATGGGTGCAAATTTACAACTCTGAAGCTGAAATGGCACAAGACGTTGCACAAATTGCACACAAGTATTTACAAGATGTCCTCAAACGACAGGATACAGCAGCGGTCTTGTTAGCCACAGGTAATTCCCAACTCAAATTTCTTGATGCTTTGATTGCATTAGGTGGTGTGGATTGGTCGCGAATTATTTTGTTCCATCTAGATGAATATTTGGGAATCACTGCTGACCATGCTGCTAGTTTCCAGCGCTATATGAGAGAACGAGTAGAGAAGCGAGTATCTCCACAGCAATTTCACTATATAGAAGGTGATACACTGCAACCGGTGGCAGAATGCGATCGCTATACCAAATTACTACAAGCCCAAGCAATCGATTTATGCTGTCTTGGTGTTGGTGAAAACGGACACTTAGCTTTTAACGACCCAGCAGTGGCGAATTTTCAAGATCCTTACAGTGTGAAATTAGTGAAACTAGATACAATGAATCGCCAACAACAAGTGAATACAGGTCATTTTCCAAATCTTGACAGCGTTCCACAGTATGCTTTTACTGTTACTCTTCCTTTAATTTGTTCGGCTAAAAAAATTCTCTGCCTAGCACCGGAAAAACGTAAAGCGCGAGTAGTGAAAGAGATATTACAGGGGTTAGTTAGTACGAAATATCCAGCTTCTATTCTGCGTCAAAAATCGCAAGCAACCTTATTTTTGGATATAAATTCTGCTAGCTTACTGCCTTGAAAGTGCTGAGGAGCCAGTGCGTTGCGGTGAAGCAGTCGTCTGCAAAGACCCTCCTGCGGCACCGCAGTTTCTTTCGGAGCAAAACTCTCCTCCGAACTGCTCGCTGTCTCATCTTGTCTCCCCCTACCTACTGCCTTATTTTCCAGTCTTAAAACTAGACAAGCAAGCTTCAAGATAGGGACAGTCTTCACACTGTAAATTTTTCCCTGGATTATTGCACTCACAAGGAGGATTGACGAAACATTCAGAAGGATCTGTGGGAGGATAATACTTTTTAGATAATAATTGTACAGTAGCTTCTTGCAAACAAAAAATCAAATCTTGCATCATAATACTAATGTTTTTTTGATTAATAAATTATCTTATACACGTGGAAATTTATTATTTTAAAATAGATGTAATTTTTAAGCTACAGACCACCGAGTCCATGCTGAAATTCGATCTTCTACGACATATTCTCTCTTTTGAGAATTGGCAGACTCAGCTACTAACACTTTCAAAGTTACTATAGACACATTATTAATTATTTGGTGTCCGTAACCAACTACTTTCCCTAGATGTCCAGTTTGTTGATTTAGCACATAATCACCGATGGTGAACATATTAGCACTGCGATCTTTTGAGAACTCATACATGACAATTCATACATTTTCTATAGCTTGATATTTTAAAACTTCATACTTTCAGCGTGTTTTGCTAATGACTGAAGGCATAACTTCAGTTTACTTAACTTATTCCTTTGGCAAGAAGGAGAGTCCTATTGTTTGTGTCAAATCATAGTTAAGTCTACATAACTGTTAGGTAAGGATTCAGGTGGGAAATAGTTGACAGAGGTAACAAGATGGGAGATCGCCAGTTGCATGAAGAAGAAAGCGTCCCACAGCAAAGCGATGATGAACCAGAATCAGATGCTTTTTTAGATATAACTGCTGTATGAAATATCTATCTTTAGACATAGTTTATTAAAAATATCTTGTTACTTAGTACACTCCGCATGGTGGATTGACTTCAATCAATTCATATATGTTATGATTTGTATTGTTGAAATGTTGCGATTTGTATTATGTTTATAAGTTACCAAACCAGTATTTTATTTACTGTTTTAAGCTAAAAGAGCTTAATTTGGAAGAATAATATGCCAGTTTAACCAAGTTGAAATATTTTAACAACCAGATGCTTATTCATAAAAATTAAAGTTTCGTTACTATTCACTTAGAGATGTTTAAATTCTGAGTTTTCAAGGGCTACTGAGATAGATATATTTAATACTGAGCAGTAAATTGACCTAATTAAAGAGGAATTATACTGTCATTCCAAATAGAGTGTGGTGAGCCATCTTAGTTTTTAACTATTTTTATAGTTTAATAACAATGTTAAAAAACAGCAATTTGAGGATTAATCATGGCTGCGATCTTAAATGTAAGCCCAGAGATAGACAATATGAATAGTTTCTTAAGGTATTTTTTACTTGGATTGCTCTAAGTAAGATAGAAATTTTGCAAAGTCTAACAGTTGGAAACTTGCTAGAGACAAACATAGTGGAGTTAATAAAAATTCAGAGAAACTTACTAAAATTTCACTGTCATTCTCAAGCAAATATAATGTAGCGAGTTTAGTAATATAGGGTTTGTGACTAATGCTAAAAAATAGTGAACTAACGATTAATCAGGGTTCTAATCTCAAATTGAAGCTTGGAGATCAACGATACGAGCAGTTTTCTAGGGTAGAAGTTTTGCGGAATCGTACAGTTGGAAAGCCATTAGACTTAAACATAGTGAAATAAATCTTGTTTAAGATGAATTTCACAAAATTAAAGTCAACAATCCCAGAAGAAAGAGGCAAGTATTATGCCAGTAGCTTGCTAGTGGGACTAGTTGACTAGTTTGGGGTTAAGCAGAATTAAAGGTTAACCTACTTACAGAATTTACTCAAATGAATGGTGTTGTTTAAAAACATTGCCAGTCAGCAATAAATGTCAGCTTTTTATTGAAAGCTAGTTTTGTCATGCCTTTAATCTCAAACGATAAAGAGCATAATTTGTTGCTGACGTGCATTAGAGGAAATCGGAATTATTACCGACAATCTGCCAATTTTTTAGTTGTAATACAGGTCAACAGACATGAATAAAGTTCAAGCATCCTTTGAAGCTACGGAAGCAGCATTTCACGTGCAAGGTTACGAAAAAATCGATTTTAGTCTTGTCTATGTGAACGGTGCATTTGATATTGAAAATAGAGAAATTGCAGAGAGCTACGCCAAATTTGGTCGCTGTCTGACTGTAATTGATGCTAATGTTTATGAACTTTATGGAAAGCAGATAAGGTCATATTTTAGACACTATGACATTGATCTCACAGTATTTCCCATCATCATTACAGAGCCAGCTAAAACTCTTGCAAGCTTTGAGAAAATTGTTGACGCTTTTTCGGACTTTGGCTTAGTTCGTAAGGAACCAGTCTTAGTCGTCGGTGGTGGTCTAATTACTGATGTGGCTGGGTTTGCTTGCGCTGCTTACCGTCGCAAGAGTAACTATATTCGCATTCCTACCACATTGATTGGTTTAATCGATGCAGGTGTAGCGATTAAGGTAGCAGTTAATCATCGCAAGTTGAAAAATCGCTTGGGAGCATATCATGCACCTTTGAAAGTTATCCTCGATTTCTCATTTTTGAAAACTTTGCCAACGGCTCAAGTTCGTAATGGGATGGCAGAGTTAGTGAAAATCGCTGTAGTTGCTAACTCACAAGTCTTTGAACTGCTATACGAATATGGCGAAGAACTACTTTCCACTCACTTTGGACACGTGAATGGGACACCGGAACTCAAAGAAATTGCCCATAAACTCAACTACGAAGCAATCAAAACGATGTTGGAGTTAGAAACTCCAAACTTGCATGAAATAGACCTCGATCGCGTCATTGCCTACGGTCACACTTGGAGTCCTACCCTAGAATTAGCGCCTCACACACCTTTATATCATGGTCATGCCGTCAATATAGATATGGCTTTGTCTGCAACCATTGCAGCACAACGAGGCTATATTCCAATAGAAGAGCGCGATCGCATCCTAGACTTGATGAGTCGTATCGGTCTATCACTCGATCATCCTCTACTAGATGGTGATTTACTGTGGGATGCAACCCAGTCTATTAGCTTGACACGAGATGGCAAACAACGTGCAGCCATGCCTCGTCCCATTGGTGAGTGCTTCTTTGCTAACGATCTGACTCGTAAAGAACTAGATGCTGCCTTAGCTGAACATAAACATCTTTGTGCTAAATACCCTCGCGGTGGAGAAGGCGTTGACGCTTACATTGAAAGTCAAGAAGCCAAACTCTTGGGAGTGTGAAGACATGACAAGTGTTTTAGGACGAGAAACAGCTAGACCAATAACGCCACACAGCATCTTAGTAGCCCAGCTACAGCAAACCCTCAAATTAGCAGAAGAGAGCAACATTCCCGTAGAGATATTAGATTCTCTGCGTCAGGGAGTTCAATTAGCTGCGGGTTTAGATCCCTATCTGGATGATTACACTACCCCGGAATCGAATGCATTGACAGCATTGGCGCAAAAAACCAGTAAAGAAGACTGGAGCAAACATTTCAGTGATGGTGAAACAGTGCGTCAACTAGAACAAGAGATGCTGTCAGGACATCTGGAAGGACAGACATTGAAAATGTTTGTTCACATGACCAAGGCAAAGCGCATCTTAGAAGTGGGAATGTTCACAGGATATTCAGCCTTGGCAATGGCAGAGGCGCTACCAAGCGATGGGCAACTCATAGGTTGTGAAGTTGACTCTTATGTAGCTCAATTTGCTCAAGCTTGCTTTGCTGAATCTCCCCACGGCAGCAAAATCGTTGTGGAAGTAGCACCTGCCCTAGAAACACTCCACAAGCTTGCAGCAAGAAAAGAATCATTCGATCTAATCTTCATCGATGCCGATAAAAAGGAGTATGTAGAGTACTTCCAGACCATCTTATATGGTAACTTACTGGCTCCTGACGGGTTAATCTGCGTGGATAATACTTTGTTGCAGGGACAAGTTTACTTACCACCCGAACAACGCACCGCTAATGGTGAAGCGATCGCTCAGTTCAACCGCGTTGTCGCCACCGATCCTCGTGTAGAGCAAGTTCTGTTACCCATACGAGATGGTGTCACCTTGATTAGACGCGTAGCGTAATCAGGAGACAAGGGGACAAGGAGACAATTCTTTCTCTCCCTGCCTCCCCTGCCCTCCCTACCTCCCCTGCTCCTTCTACTTTCAAAGACTTATGGCACAATCAATCTCCTTATCTCTGCCTCAATCTACAACGCCTTCAACGGGTGTGAAGGTAAAGATAGTGGCTCTATTCAAGACTCTCGGTACTCTGACATTATTACTAATAGCCTTGCCGTTCAATGCTTTGATAGTGTTGATATCTTTGCTGTGGGGCATTGGGCGATCGCCGTTTACGAAAAAAGCTGTCGTTGCTACTCATCCTCAGACTATCTTGGTGAGTGGAGCCAAGATGACTAAAGCATTGCAACTTGCCCGTTCTTTCCATGCAGCAGGACACAGAGTTATTCTGATTGAAAGTCACAAATACTGGTTGTCTGGCCATAGATTCTCAAAGGCGGTGAGTCGTTTTTACACAGTTCCTGCTCCGCAAGAAGATCCAGAAGGCTATATCCAGGCGCTAGTAGAAATCGTCAAGCAAGAAAAGGTTGACGTTTACGTACCTGTATGCAGTCCTGTAGCTAGCTATTATGACTCTTTAGCAAAGCCTGCATTATCAGAATACTGCGAAGTTTTCCATTTTGATGCAGATATAACCAAGATGTTGGATGATAAATTTGCCTTCACCGATCGGGCGCTATCGTTTGGTTTATCTGTCCCCAAGTCATTTAAAATCACAGATCCTCAACAAGTTATTAACTTTGACTTTAGTCAAGAAACCCGCAAATATATTCTTAAAAGTATATCTTACGACTCCGTTCGCCGCTTAGATTTAACCAAACTTCCTTGCGACACTCCAGAACAGACAGCTGCTTTTGTCAACAGTTTACCCATCAGTCCAGAAAAACCTTGGATTATGCAAGAGTTTATTCCTGGCAAAGAATTATGCACTCATAGTACAGTGCGGAACGGGGAATTAAGATTGCATTGCTGTTCTAACTCTTCTGCCTTTCAGATTAACTATGAAAACGTCGAAAATCCCCAAATCCGTGAATGGGTGCAACACTTCGTCAATAGTTTGGGATTGACTGGACAAGTGTCTTTCGACTTTATCCAAGCTGAAGACGGTACAACTTACGCTATTGAATGCAATCCCCGCACGCATTCAGCAATCACAATGTTCTACAATCACCCTGGTGTTGCAAACGCCTATTTTGGTAAAACTCTCCTAGATGCACCTCTAGAACCCCTAGCAAGTAGTAAGCCCACCTACTGGATATATCACGAAATCTGGCGACTAACTGGTATCCGCTCCTGGAAACAATTGCAAACATCGGTTAATACCATAGTGCGAGGCACTGATGCTATCTACTGCCTTGATGACCCTGTGCCATTTTTGACTTTGTATCACTGGCAGATTCCCTTACTTTTGCTGAAGAATCTGCAACAACTCAAAGGCTGGGTAAAAATAGACTTCAACATTGGCAAACTAGTTGAATTAGGTGGCGATTAAATAATTCGTAATTCGTAATTAAGTTAGGAAGAGGAATGATGCCAGTACTTCGTATCCTTCATTTAGTTGGGTCTGCACACAATGATTTTTACTGTGATTTGTCACGCCTTTACGCCCAAGACTGTCTAGCAGCAACAGCAGATCGATCGCGCTATGACTTTCAGATTGCATACATCACACCCGATCGCCACTGGCGATTTCCTCCCTCGCTCAACCCTGAAGATATTGCTGTTACCAAACCGATTCCTCTGTCCGATGCCATACAGTTTCTAACAGCGCAAAACTTTGACCTCGTGTTACCACAAATGTTTTGTATCCCTGGAATGACTCACTACCGCGCCCTATTCGACTTGCTTAAGATCCCTTACATAGGCAATACTCCAGATATCATGGCAATAACAGCGCACAAAGCCAGAGCCAAAGCAATTGTCGAAGCAGCAGGGGTGAAAGTGCCTCGTGGAGAACTGCTCCGCCAAGGAGATGTTCCCACAATTACACCTCCAGCAATTGTCAAACCCGTAAGTTCCGACAACTCTTTAGGGGTGACCTTAGTCAAAGAAGCTACTGACTATAACGCTGCTCTGAAGAAAGCATTTGAATATGCTTCGGAGGTCATCGTAGAAACATTCATCGAACTCGGTCGAGAAGTCAGATGCGGCATCATTGTCAAAGACGGGGAGCTAGTGGGTTTACCCCTTGAAGAGTATTTGGTAGACCCCCACGAGAAACCCATCCGCAACTATGCTGATAAACTCAAAAAAACGGACGATGGCAACTTGGATTGTGTCGCTAAAGATAATATCAAAGCTTGGATTGTAGACCCTAACGACCCGATTACCCAAAAGGTTCAGCAAGTGGCTAAGAAGTGTCATCAGGCTTTGGGTTGTCGCCACTACAGCTTATTTGACTTCCGGATCGACCCAGAGGGAGAACCTTGGTTTTTAGAAGCCGGGTTGTATTGTTCTTTTGCCCCCAAAAGCGTGATTTCTTCTATGGCGAAAGCAGCGGGAATTCCTCTAAATAAGTTATTAATGACGGCTATCAATGAAACTTTGGGCAGTAATAAAAAGGCGTTATCAATATCTTAGCTTGACTTTATCCTCAACTGTCGTTCAGGAGACAGGAGGCTGGATAGATTCTCTTTGTCTGTGCGTCCCAGTCTCGATATCACGAAATTTCTTTGTTCAATCGTCCATCTTCCATACAAATGATTCGATCTGCGACATCTAAAATTCGGTTGTCGTGAGTGACTATTAAAATGGCACAATTCTGTTCCTTGGCCAGTTGCTGCATAAGGCTGACAACATCTCGTCCTGACTTACTGTCTAAAGCAGCAGTAGGTTCATCAGCTAACACCAATTTAGGATGACTTACTAAAGCACGAGCGATCGCTACCCGTTGCTTTTGGCCTCCTGAGAGATCGGATGGGTAGTAATTCATATGATTTTCTAATTTCACAGCATGGAGCATCACTTCTGATTGGCTGTAAGCTTCCCATTTGGAAACATCTTTGTGTAATTCAAGTGACATTTGGACATTCTGTCGGGCTGTCAAGAAATCTAGCAAGTTGTGAGCTTGGAAGATATACCCAATATGACGACGTACTTCTACTAATTGCTCATTAGTAGCTCCATGAAGTTCTCGATCTAGAAATTTTAGACTCCCCTCTTGGACAGAACGTAACCCACCAATCAAAGTTAGTAAGGTCGTTTTTCCTGAACCTGAGGGCCCAGTCATAATCATAATTTCTCCAGATTTGATTGTCAGATTAATATCAAACAAAATTTGGCTACGTAATGTTTTTTGGCCAAAATATTGATTGAGGTTTTTGATGTTTATAATAAATTTGTGTTCCATGTTTTTATATTTTTTGTCAATCTAAAAAATATCTGCTGGGTCTAATTTACGTAATTTATTAGTAGATAAAAATCCAGAAACTAAACACATTAAAATTGCCGATGTTAATACTAGAATTGCCTTTTGTATATTCATAGCAACTGGTAATTGAGTCATATTTTTTGCAATATCATACAAACATATAGATATGGCAAAACCTGGAATATAACCTAGAGTTCCTAAAATTAAAGCTTGTTGAAAAACTACAATCAATAAGTATTTATCTTTAAACCCCATTGCTTTTAAAGTTGCATATTCAGCTAAATGAGAAGAGATATTGCTATAAAGAATTTGATAAATCACAACTACACCAACAAAAAATGCCATAAACACCATTAAGTAAAACATAAACCCAATCGGTGTTCTGAGAGTCCAATAATCTTTTTCCATTTTAATAAATTCCTGGCGAGTAACAACTTTCACATCTTTAGGTAGCTTGGCTGACAAATTTGCTAAAACTTTTTGAGGGTTAGCATCAGGTTTAAGTTTAATTATGCCTATATCTATATTTTGTACTGGACGATCTGGGAATATTGCGAGGAAAGTTGAGGTACTAACAATTAAATTTCCATCTACTCCAAAAGAAGGCCCTAAGCTAAATAAGCCACCAACTTGAACTTTATAGCCAACGAATGCAAGATAGCCGAATATTTCAACTTTCACAGATTTTCCTTGCTCGAATTCTTTAGCGATCGCTCCAAACTCCGGTCTTGAAGCACGGTCAAATAAAACCATGTTGGGAATTTGTAGTAATTTTAATTTTTCCTGGACATCTGACATTGTAAAAACTGATTTTACTGGGTCGATACCAATTACATACATTGGAAACTTTAAACCATTAATTCTATTCTTCAACTTGGCAAATTGCATATATAAAGGGCTAACTGATTCTACGCCTTCAAAGCCTAATGCTTGGTATAAACGCCAGCGGGAAAAGCTTTGATTTGATGTTAAAGATTTATATTGAGCGCTGATTAAAAATAAGTCTCCTTGTAGGTTATTATGCAGTTTAGTTGCACTGACATAGAGCGCATCTTGGAAACCAATTTGCATAAACATTAAAACGGCGATAAAAGCAATTCCAGCTAAAGCTACAAGAAAACGAGATGTTTGTCGGGATAATTGTAGCCAAGCTAGAGGTATATTGAGAATCATCTTAAAACCTCATGTGATACAGATTAGTGACAAAATAATCGATCGCGATCGCTCACTGTTGATAGTCAATTATCAATAGTTTAATTGAGTTAATACAACTGTTTTTGGAAGTTTATATATCAATCAATACCTGCACCTGTAAATCAGTAAGAGCATTAACTTGCTGATTATCTGCTTGGCTATCGATACGAATTTTCACATCAATTACTTTATTATCTGTGTCTGCTTGTATATTGTTATTGAAGATATTTTGTTTGCCAACTCGTAAACCAATATCTGTGACTGTTCCCCGTAACGTCCCTGAAAAAGCATCACTAGTAATAGTGGCAGATTGACCTAAACGCACTTTTTTGATGTCAGTTTCATAGACTTCTGCTACTATATACATCTGCTGTGTGCGACCTAATTCAGCTATTCCCATACTGCTAATAATTTCTCCAGGCCAAGTATTAATTTTCAGGACTTGACCATTGAGAGGAGATCGTACAGAACTTAAATTTAGGTCTGCTTGAGCCTGTTTAACTGATGCTTTTGCACTCTCAACACTAGTTTGTACTGCCTGCACATCGGTAGGACGAACCTCAGCGATACTCTTGAGCTTGGCTATAGCCTCTTTTAACTGCTTTTGAATAGTTTCTACAGTGCGGTTAAAAGAAGCTTCAGCCTCATTGAGCTGCTGTCGAACAGTTTCGACTCGCAAACGTTTAGTGTCTAAATCAGAAGCTGAAATTGCACCGTTTTTGTATAACTGTTGATATCGTTGATTTTCGCTTTCAGCATTACGAAACTCTGCCTCTAAACGAGCAATTGTTGCTTTTTGTGCAGCACTTTCTCCGCGCATCTCAGCTTCTAAGCGAGCAATTGTTGCCTTTTGTGCAGAGATATCTCCAGCTTTCGCCCCTGCTTTGACTTGGTTAAGGCTAGCTTGAGCAACTGACACTTGCTTTTGGGCTTTTTCTAAAGCTGCAAGACGGGGATAATAACTGTCAAGAATTGCAACTACTTGCCCCTGACGCACCCAATCTCCTTTTTTTACTAACAGTTGTGCAACTCGAACACCCCCTTGGGAATCAGGAGCAGACAGACGAATAACTTCTCCTTGAGGTTCTAAACGTCCTAAAGCAGCAACAGCCGTCATGATAGGAGAATTGCTTGGAACAGTTGGAGTCTGTAATTTAGAGGCCAAATGAAATCTTGAAAGGCTGTAGAGAGAAACTGCACCAGTCACTATAGCCGTAGCAGTTACCAAAATTATCGACCACCAACCTAAAGGTTTTGTAAATGACTGCCTTTGTTTATTTACCATAATTGTCTTTTCTAAGTTAGCGATGTCTCTTGACTCGCTGAGTGGGGAGTGAGGGGACAAGGTGAGACAGCGCTCTTGGTAGGGTTTGCCTCTGGAGCCACTTCTGTGCGGTGAGGCAGCCCCCGTCTTGGATGCTACTTGCTACCCTGCAGGTTCTCCATTCGCGCTAGCGTCTTCGTAGGAGAAGGAGTACAAGCCGGGGAACCCCAAGTGGAGGAGGCAGTGCGTTGCGGGGGTTCCCCCCGTTGTGGCAAGTGGCGTGGGAAACCCGCCCACGCGCCTGCCTCCCCGTTGTAGCAACTGCCGTCAAGTGGCGTAAGAGGCTACGCGACCGAGCGTCAGGAAGACTGCCGAACCCGGAAGAGGTTACCCCCGTTGTAGGCGGAAACCTTCCCGCAGGTTAAAAGCGGTATCAGGCGACTGCGTTAGCGAGCCTGCAAGCGTCACCCGAAGGAGAGACAAGGAGAATAACTCTTGCCTCCTGACTCCTCGTCCAGTACATGACAATGAGTTGAAAAGCTCGGATGATGGAACTATCGAAACAGTATCCATCAATCCGTTAGCAGAATCGGCTTCAGTAGAGGCATTTAGTACTTGATTTATCTAACAAAATATATTTTTATTTGTTAAGCACTACCTCTCTTTTATTTTTAACGATTGCTAAGTATTCACTGCGAGTTCCATCTACTCGGTAGTGATCGCAAATTTGGCAGAGTTTCAAAATATCCAATCGACTGAATACTTTTTGATGTTCAATTCCATTGTCATTTCTCCAGCGCCAGAAAGTTGTCCGGTCAATGCGGCGACTACTTTCAGGCCACCTTCGTCGGGATAAGAAATCTACTAGTTCTTCTTCATAAAAAGAGTAGCCTTTTGGCAACTTAAGAAGTTCTTCTCTTAACTCAGTTAGCGGTATGAGTGGATCTAGCTCAGATAGTCTCATGCCAGCAAGCCCTTATAGTTTTGTGTCAATCAAATTATGCAGAACGCTTTATGCAGCACGGTGTCATCGCATTAAGTTGCATTGCTCTACTGTACAGTTTAGAGCGGAAGGAATGATGAGGTAATAAGGTGAATTTATATTTATATTTTCCCTACCTCTGTATCTCCACTCTTCACTTATCGAGCAATATGGAGTTACATTATTCAATGACACACAATAAACTAATTGATACTCAATTGCAACCCATATGCAACAAATTTAATCATCAAAAAAGTGGTATTTTGAATACAAAATTTAGAGAATACTTGTGCTAGTTGAATAAGTATACACAGTATTATGTCCCCGCCGTTATTCATCAACTCAAAATTAATGATTTGGTCGTTGTATAGTTATTTTGTCTCATTTATTTTCATTCTAGAGGTATAGCTTTAAGTGGCTAATTTTACATTGCAGTTTAATTTACTTTGAAAAAATAAAATTTTAAAAAAATCAGCTATTTGATAGATGTCTGGTTTATATTAAAAATCAATTGTATTTTTTTGTAAAAAATTTAAAACTAGGCTAAATGCTTAAAACAAATATCTTTTTAGTAAGTTTTAAATTAAAAGTTGTGCAATTTATATGCAACTTTGATAATAATTTTACGCTATATGAGATATTAATAGATAAGAGTTTTAACAGCTATGTAAGTGATAGCGATCGCCCCCTAAAGATTTTGGAGAAAATGAAACTACAGCGATTCATGCTTTCATTGCCAAGCTTTGATAATCATCGGCTGATTTTTCATGCAGCTCGCCAGACTCTTCGCAAAGCTGAGATGGCCCGCCTTGCAGTGCATGAATGGCTCAATTATCATGATTTTGAGCTAGAAGAATGGAAAAACAAAACAGCCTCTGAGCTTGGAATAAGCATTAGTGAGCTTGAACAAAAGCTATTAGCTGCTGCTCAGCGTCAACTGAAAGATCAAGGGTGAAGGATTAATTTGAATTGCATTTAAGTTGCATATTAGTTGCCATAGATAAGTAATCAGTCTAACATAAGCGCAAATGGCAGAATAAAGGATGAGAAAGAAATAACTATAAGATTTACACTTCTTCTTTCTTCTCATCAGGAATACAAACTTTCAAATTTATCCGATGGATGCATAACGAAACGTAAAGTATCTTTTTTTGAGCCACCAGATTTATCCGCAGGTTATCTTGCATCATTTATACTTTACGTTTCCTACTTAATACTAGATAATTTCATTAAATTTGTATAGTGCAATATGAAGCAAATAATTCTGAAAAAGCTTTGCTCAAGCTCATATAATTAAAGAAAACTATGTCTGATAAAAATACCCAAACAATTATCAACAAAATTAAAGTTCCATATGTGCAGTGTGAAGAAAATGCCTTTGCTGATGTTATTAATCAGCCGCTCATTTTAACTCCTGCACCTTTAGAATCGGAGCTACGAACCTATAGTATCCATCGTCGCATCTCACTGATTGAAAATCCCTTTTTGCTGGATCATGTTATTGCTAATTATTCAGTATTACCAGCCACCTGTGCCTTGTCTTGGATGATTAATGCTTGTGAAGCACTATATCCAGGTTATAGATGTTCTATTGCCAGAGATTTCAAGGTATTAAAAGGAGTCATTTTTAATGACACTCTAGCAAGCGAATATATTTTAGAGTTGCAGGAAGTTTCTAAAAGCCATTTTGAATCTATCGAATTTCAAACTACGATTTCGAGTATAAATACCGAAGGAAAAATTTCTTATCATTTCCGTGCTTCAATCAAAATAATGCGAGAAATACCAGTTATTCCCATTTATGAATCGGTGAACCTTGCTGAGGATAACATCATCACCACTAGTAAAAATTTTTATCAAAATGGAGATTTATCGTTATTTCATGGTTCAGCATTTCAAAAAATCACTAGAGTCTTAAATATTAGTCCTGAAAAAATTACTGTTGAATGTTTATGGCAAGAAATCACAGCCGAGCAACAAGGACAGTTTCCTATAAAATGGTACAATCCTTATACGGCTGATTTAAGTACCCATGCTTTGTGGATTTGGTTAAGCCATTTACATCAGAAAGTTTGTTTGCCTGTACAGTTAGGACAATCGGAACAGTTCGCAATTACACCATACGACGAACCTTTTTATGTTTCTTGTGAAATCAGACAAAAAACGAAAAGTAGTGTAACTGCTAATTACATCACCCACAATCGGCAAGGACAGGTATACACACGCGTCTTGGGAGCTAAAGCAATTGTTTTGTCTAGGCAATTATTAAAGCATAAGTAATACTATTTGGTATTTTAGATTTCGCGAAAAGTTGAGCCAGTCGCAATCCTGGCGGTTGCGATAGCGCAGCGTTAGCGAGTCTTCTCCCAACCCAAGGAGAGAGCTACGCGTAGCTTGCTTCCCCGCAGGGGTACGAGCGTCAAAGGTAGCTACGTAGGAGCATCGGCAGTCCGATCTTGGTAGTTTTTTCAAGACAGATTTTGGATGATGAAATAATTAGTGGTAATCGCTTTTCATAAATTTTTCTGTTGCCTTCATTTTTCAAATTGATGTAATTACTTTTCAGCTTTTAGCAAGTCTACAGCTGTATAAATGCTTGCAAATTATGAGGTGATTATTGAACAAAGAAAGCTTGAAGGCTATTTGGTTTTAGTCATTTCTGTTAAGCGCTACGATACACCCAACAAAACGCGATCGCATCTATGCAGTCATTCATGCTATTACTTTCAAGTAAGCCGATCTTGATGAGACAACTATTACCCAAGTCTGCAAATAAGTTTTTCAGCAAGTACGTATTGAATCCCCAGAAGTTAACTATTTAGAAGTTTGCGCTAAATTACTGTTTTAACTTTTAGTTCCATAGATTTAACCATATCCTCAACAAAGAACAAAACCTATGAATACAACCGATATTTTGACCGATCTTCAGCAACAAGGCGTACATATTTGGGTTGAGAACGAAACATTAAATGTTCGTTCTCCTAAAGGAGTATTAACTCCAGACATTAAGGCACAAATAGTTGCACACAAGCCAGAAATTGTGGCGTTTCTGCGTGGCGATCGCAATCTATATCAGAGTTATTCTAATGTACAACTTGCTCAAAGTTTAAGTTTAAAAACAATTGGTCGTTTAATTGGTGAAGTTGACGAAAAATTCCCTAGCGATCGCCAACAAACAATTATCGATCCTAAATTCATGGCTCAAAGATTAACTGTTACTTTTAGACCTCTACCAAAGGGATACAAGAATAAAGAAATTACAAAATTTCGAACAGAGCTAGAACAGCAAATGCTCTCATATGGAGTGAAAGTTCAACCTTGGAAACAGGCTACAAAAGAACTATACTATGCAATAAAAATACCATTTATTAATTGGACAAAAAATATCAAAGCCAGGGTAGTCAAAACAGAAATTAATGCTGTAATCGATGTCGATAGGTTACCTTCTTTCAGCAGTCGTGCGAAGGAATTTTTAGTAAATAAGCTTTATCAAATCTATTTTTACATTTTTTTAAAGTACCAAAAAACATTGAATTCAGAAAAAGCTCGATTAATTAGTTGCACTGAAGAATGTGTGGCAAAGTATCTTGAAGATGCAACTAATACTCAAGTAATTAGCATCACAGACTTAGACCGAGAATTTGTTAACTGGCAAACTCCCTACTACAAAAAGATGAAGATTGGCTTGAATACTTTAGCCAAAACATTTTCACAAATCGCGATTGGAGTTTCTTCTTCTCAAATTTCGATTTTTGATATCAATCTGTATGATTATGTATTTTCTAAGTATGAAATAAATAACTTTGTATCAAAATCACTAATTCCTAAAGTCTACAGTTCTATGTTGCCTCTGCAATTGAACAAATTTAAAATAGGAAAATCTAATTTCCAGAAGTCTAATTATGCAAAAAAACTAGTTAGCTTAAATAGCCATCTTGCAGACATAAATTTATTTACTTCCGATTCAAAGCTGAATGAGGTAATCAGAACAAACTCTCATAGAGATATAGCTAATAGCAGATCTGGTCTTTCTTACAGCTTTTTCGCTTATGCTGAACCACCACATTATATTGGTGAACTTGAGATAACTGAGAGAGATTGGGAAAGCTTATATCCCATTGCAGAATTCAATACTAACGAAGTCCGCCAAAATTCAATAGGTAGACGATATTTAAAAACTCAGATTCGAGGAGAATATAAGTTCAAACAGATTCCTGATATTTGGATTTTAAGCACTCGTCCTGGCTCAAATCAAACAAATTTGAGTCTTGAAAGTGACATTCTCAGAATTGGTTTGACAGATAGGCTATTACTACAGTTACCACAGGGGCTAGATTCTGAATTAGTAGATATTAAGCCATCTTATGATATTTATGTAATGCTTGCTATGAGTCTTGCTACAGCTTTGTACGTACCAGAAATAATTAGAAATGGTGCGCCAATTGTTCATTTCCATGGGTACCCAGCATTTGAATGGTTTAAGTCGAATGAATATTGTATTGGAGTTCACAATTCTTCAATACCTTATGGAAGTTATAAATCTGGAATATTCAATTTTTTGAGAATTTCAAGTCTAGCGAATCAATCACTAAGAAATCTGAACTTAATTAGTTTGGTAGAACCCGATCGCGGCACAAGTTTCATCGCCCATGATTTGGAATATTTAGTTTCAAGGTTAAAAGCTGGATGTGCAGAAGGGCAAATTGGACTAGGTGAAAAACATTTTGCTTCTCTGAATAAGAAGCTGAGCGATCGCGGAGTTCAAATGAGCAAACGAGAGTTAATCGCTTAAACCCACAGATCTAATTTTGTTGAGGTAATTCTATAAACAATAAAGATGTTTGTTTAGCTTTGATTTTTAATTACCACTTGGTGCTTTTTCTATTAATTTAATAAACTTCTGTGCCAAATTTTCTTTAAAATAGTACTCGCACCAAAAATCAGCAACTTCTAGCAGCATCGGAACGGATTCAGGAATTAACCCAGTTCCATATTGAGGCTCATAGCCTTCTACAAGCTCTCTAGCTAGTTTATAAGCATAGTGGGTAAAATCTCGCTCAACAAAACAGCGAATAGCATAATCTATTTTAAGTAAGTTGCCGCTCTTGACAAAATGTACAGTAGTCCAAGAGACATTACGGTAATCATCTCCTTGCAGCTGATCGATTTGCCTCAATAGCTTCCAGAGGGATTGCTTACCTTCAAGAGTGGGAGTTTTAAGATAAGACTCCATCTGAGCAATGGCATCAGCAATTAAAGTTTTATGAATCTCCCACTCTTCCAAATTGAGATTACTGGGACAGTCGGCACTGTCCATTTGTTGTTGAACGCGTTTTGAGAAGTGAAGAGCAAATTGCTCGGTGGCAACTTCATCCCGGCAAAGACTTTTGATACTAGTTAATCGAGTGATAGGTAGAGCAAACCTGATATTTGGGCTACGAAGTTCTTGAGCAGTTTGCACCCACTTTTTAATTTTCAGGCCGTAGACACGGAGTTGCGGGTCAACAGACATGGCTTCTTGGGGAATTTTTTGTTATGGACTGAAACACTGAGTTAACCGCATTTTGCATAGACTCTATATGATGAGTAGCATTGATTAAGTAAAATAACGGTATTAATTTTGTTAAGTTAGTTATGTAATTGAATATATATGTCAGAATATTTACGGTTATAATAACCAAGCACTCAGGATACATTAATAACTATAAATCATAGTATCAAGCTAATAAGCTGATTAATTAGTTCAAAAAAGCATGAAGGATAAGGGGTCTACATACCTTTTGAGGTTTGGTCGTAAATTAGACTCACAATTTCCTTCACATTTTATCCTTAAGTGAAGACTCTTACCGTAAATTAGGTTTTTATGACGGAATTTTTACATAATTTTTTTTTACTAGCCAGTTCGTTCCTCATGGACATTGCTACCTTTGGAAGCCAGAATTGGTGGGGTTGCATGTCGTCTCAGATTCGCTAATTACACTGGCCTATTATTCGATTCCAGTTATGTTGGTCTATTTTGTCCGCAAACGACCAGATGTGCCATTCGACTGGATTTTCCTCATGTTTGGTACATTCATTATTGCTTGCGGCACAACTCACATTATGGATGTGTGGACGCTTTGGCATCCTACCTATTGGCTATCAGGATTGATTAAAGCAATTACTGCCTTTGTCTCTATATCTACAGCCCTAGAACTAGTGTCATTAATCCCTCAAGCACTTGCTCTGCCTAGTCCTGCCCAATTAGAGGAAGCTAATCACCAACTAGCAAAGGAAGTTGCTGAACGCAAAAGAACTGAGGAGGTGCTAAGAGAAAGCGAACAACGCTGGCAGTTAGCTTTGCGCGGGAATAATGATGGTATTTGGGACTGGAATGTTAAAACAAATGAAGTGTTCTTTTCGCCTCGTTGGAAGGAAATGCTCGGATATGAAGAGTACGAGATTTCCAACAATTTAGATGAAAGGGTTACACGAGTGCATCCCAACGACGTTGAGTGCGTAACCAAAACAGTTCAAGATCATTTTGCCAAAATCACACCGTTTTACATCAACGAGCATCGAGTTTTATGTAAAGACGGCACTTACAAATGGATTTTAGATCGGGGTCAAGCACTATGGGATGACAATGGTAATGTAGTGCGGATGGTAGGCTCACATACTGATATTAGTGAGCGTAAGCAAACAGAAGAAGCTTTAAGCAACTTACTCGACCAATTAGAAAACAAGGTTGAAGAACGAACGGCAGAGCTAACAAAAATTAATGAATCACTACAAGCAGAAATCTCTGAACGTCAGCGAATAGAAGAGGCATTACGGGAAAGCGAACAGCGATTTCGCGCTGCATTTCATCAAGCTGCTGTTGGCATTGCCCATGTAGGAATAGATGGACATTGGTTATTAGTTAATCAGAGGCTTTGCGATATTGTCGGTTACACACCTCAAGAACTACAGTTACTAACTTTCCAGAATATTACCCACTCAGACGATCTGGAAGCCGATCTACAATACGTTAACCAGATATTAGCAGGTAATATTCAAACTTACTCCATGGAAAAGCGCTATTTACGCAAAGATAGTTCCATAGTCTGGACTAATCTCACCGTATCTTTAGTGCGCGAACCTTCTGGGATGCCAAAGTATTTTATTGCAGTTGTCGAAGATATTAGCGAACGACAAGCGGCATTACACGAACGCAAGCGGTCAGAGGAGCGACTCCAAGCATCGCTCAAAGAAAAAGAAGTACTCTTGAAAGAAGTTTACCATCGCGTCAAAAATAATTTGCAGGTTATTTCCAGTCTGCTCAGTCTGCAATCGGAATATATCAAAGACAAACAAGATATAGAAATATTCCAACAGAGCCAACAGCGCATTGCATCAATGGCTTTGATTCACGAAAAAATGTATCAATCGCCAGACTTGGCAAAAATTAACTTCAGTGAATACGTTCAAGATTTGGTAGCAAGTTTATGTACTTCATACGAAAGAAATGCAAGTGCGATCGCCCTCAATATCAATATTGAAGAACATATTTTACTAGGATTAGATACAGCAATTCCGTGTGGATTAATTATCCATGAACTTGTTTCCAATTCTTTAAAATATGCATTTCCCGCAGGTAGAAAAGGCGAAATTAGCATCGAAATCAGGGAAATTGTTGTAGGTGAAATTTTACTAAATGTTAGAGATAATGGTATTGGCTTACCATCAAATTTCAATTTTACAGATGTAGCATCATTAGGTTGGCAATTAGTAGATGCTTTAGCCAGCCAACTCGCAGGAAATATAAATATTAACAGCGACATCGGAGTAGAATTCCAAATAACATTTCCAATAATATAAATATATAGGAATAACATATGACCAACACAAGCATTTTGGTTGTGGAAGATGAAGCTATTGTTGCTAAAGACTTACAAAATAGATTAAAAAAATTTGGCTATATAGTTCCTGCTATTGCTTCATCAGGACAGGAAGCAATTAAGAAAGCACTAGAAATTCGTCCAGATTTAGTGTTAATGGATATTAGATTAAAAGGTCAAATGGATGGTATACAAGCAGCCGAAGAAATTAACAAGCATTTAGATATACCGATAATTTATCTAACTGCTTATGCTGATGACCATACTTTAGAACGAGCCAAAGTTACAGAGCCATTTGGGTATCTACTCAAACCTTTTAAAGAAAGAGAACTCCAAACTAATATTGAAATAGCACTGACAAAACATAGACTAGAAAAGCAATTAAAAACCAGCCAAAAATGGCTAAATACACTCTTGAAAAGTATCAGTGATGGAGTGATTGCTAGTGATATCCAAGAATCAGTAACGTTTATGAATACTGTTGCTGAAAATCTTACCGGATGGAAACAGGAAGAAGCTTTTGGTAAAAATTCATCAGAAATATTCAATATTGCAAATGCAGAAACTCGTAATCCTATTGAAAGCCCTATAAAAAAAGTCCTTCAAGACGGTGCTATCGTGGGATTGCCGATAGAAACTATTCTAATTACTAGAAATGGTATAGAAATACCAATTGATGATAGTGCTGCACCGATTAAAGATGACAAAGATAATATTACAGGTGCGGTATTGATATTTCGGGACATTACTGAACGCAAAAAGGCGATAGAGGCTCGTAAAAAGCAAATTGAGCAAGAGCAATTGGTAGCACAATTGGAAGAACTTAATCAACTTAAAAATGATTTTTTGAATTTAGTTTCCCATGAATTGCGATCGCCTCTTAGCAACATGAAGGTGATGATACAAATGCTACAACTATCTGCCACACCTGAAGAAGCTCAGCGTTATCTAGAACTGATGGAAGCCGAGTGCGATCGCGAAATGGATCTAATCAACGATTTATTAGATTTACAACGACTGCAAACTTCATCATCTCTCCCCCTTACCTTCGATGCAGTCGTGCTACAACAGTGGTTACTTTGGGCGATCGAGCCGTTTCAAGCCCGTGTTCAGGAACGTCAGCAAACTCTAAAGCTTAATTTACCCTTGAATCTACCAACGCTATTCTCAGACAGCAATAGCTTAGAACGAATCTTGGCAGAATTGCTCAATAATGCCTGCAAGTATACCCCCGCCGGTGGTGAAATTATCTTAAGCGTGTATCACAACTCTTCTCAATCACCCCCAGCAACTATCATTACTGTCAGCAATTCAGCAGAAATTCCCGCAGCAGCCTTACCGCGGATTTTTGAAAAATTCTATCGCGTCCCAAATACCGACTTCTGGAATCAAGGTGGTACAGGTTTAGGACTAGCCATAGTCAAGAAGTTAGTCGAACAACTGCAAGCAAGCATTCAAGTTGAAAGCAGCGACGGATGGACAACGTTTACCCTCGCATTAACTGATTTAGGTAATTCCAATCAATAAACCATCCTGCTTCAACTCGTTCGCAGTTATCAGTCAACATCTATAAATACTGGAATTTAGTGCTGATGAAAAAACTCTCATTTGGTTGATTCTTAATGCCAGTTTACAAGAGGCGTGGGGTTCCCTCCGTTGTAGCAACTGCCGTCAACTGGCGTTCATGAGTCAGAATTCATACTGAATTCTATACGAAGTCGCAGATGAATAAGTAGTTTTAATACACCCGCTAAATCTTGAATTTAGCGTCTACAATGAGCAGCGGGTCTGAATCCCCCATTAATTGATTCTGAATTCTTTATTCTAGCTTCTGAATTCTTCTTCAATTCCCGCACAATTTATCAATGTAAGGCTTTATCATATTAGAGACTAGTTGGACACATCCTCTAGGAAGATGCCCTAAAGTAAGAGTAGCTCTACATTAATTCTGGTGTGTCGAATAACTGCTTTCTATAGAGGTTTAGCGCTAGCTAGACCTTTTTTATGAGTGATAAAAGAACGAGATATTAACTAATATATATTTTTACATCCACCTATTGGATGATGAATCACTCAACCTCAATAGCTAAATTGTTCTGATAGATTCTACTTCTACTTAGGCTTGGTGGTGAACCAAGCCTTTTTTTTGAGGTATAAGTTGAATAACTAGCTGCAATTACAGCAGTATAATTACAAACTAAATCTATTCTGGGCTACTTGGTTATGTGTGAAACAATATAGGTATTGAAACAAAGAATTAGCTTGTTTACAAGCTATCTTCTTATAAAGAATTATACATTTTACTCGCCAATTAAACAATAAAATTAGTCTAATTGAATATAGTAAGTATTCAACTACTGGTATTATATTGTTGAAAGTTGAACTGATATCTAGTTTGTCTCAATCAAAATATTTAAATATTTAGATAGCCCTTTATCATTTTTCAAGATATTTGGTTACAATCTATAGATAGATGTACTCAAATCATAGCATGTCTAAAGTAACAATATATGGTAAACTCTTGGTATTTATAGGCTTGGCTAAAAACCAAGCCTTTTTTATATAAAAACAGTTAGTCATCTAATTTTTTGCAATCAATAAATATATAAAAAATAAATTAAAAAAATTTAGTATAAATCGACTTTAGGTCAAAAAATGGCTTTATATATGAAAGCTTAGCAAACAGCTAAGCTTTCATATATAAAGCACGCAGTAAAATCACTACACTTACCATAAATATTATTTGTATCTTATCCATCTATAGATAGGGGAAATAAACTTTTTGGGGGGTTATGATTCGGTTTGTTAATGCCTGAAAAACGTGTATGCACCCTGGCGAAAAAACCAGGGTCTTCTTTTTTATAAGCATCCAAATTGATGAAATATACAACACAACTAATAAGTGGATAAAAGGGATGATAATGGTCGCCTACAATTCCACTCAGTTTCGACCTTACCCCTCTTTTATCACTTTGGGAGAACCCAATCGCTGAAAGCCTTTCGAGGCTTTAATTTCTAAGTTTTGGCTATAAATTTTAGTTACTGTTAGAAAATAAAGGCTCAAAGCTTGACTCAATCAAAGTTTCAGAATCTTGCTT